>DASPKB010000229.1:0-2880 GCA_035628315.1 Gemmatimonadales bacterium
AGATAAGGAAGGACGAAGAGGCTGAAGTTCCGCAGATAGAATGGATCGCTGGCATCCGAGCCCCAGTCCTGCCCGAACAGCTCCGGCAGCTTGAACGCCACCGCCGCCGCCATCGCAAGCGCGAATACCACCAGTGCTTCCCGCCGACTCTGGGTAACGAGCCGATCCGAGTCCAGGGACCCGATGACCAGCTGCTTCCAGAGCCGCTCCGAGTGCTCGCGCGCGAACTCGCTCGAGATCGTGTCCAGGGCACCCATTCGCTTTACCGCCACCAAAAAAGCCTCGTTCTCCGAGAGGCCGGCGTGGCTCAGAGTGGCTACCTCACCGCGCAGGTGATCCTCGAGTTCGGCGACGTCTACCGGCTGGATCGCCTGACGGCGGCGCAGATAGCTCCGCCACTGCCCGATCTGTTCCTCGAGCGAGTTGTTCGACTCTGCCATTCCGGGCTCAGCCATGTTGAGGCGAAGGCGAGAGTGCCTCCGGAGCGCTCCTCAGCGAGATGGAGGGCCAGATGTTGCGCAGTGCGGTATCCACCATCTGCCACTGCTGCCGCTGCTGGGCGAGCTGCGCCCGGCCCCGTTTAGTGAGGTGGTAGTACTTCCGCTTGCGGCCAGTCTCGGAGGCGCCCCACTTCCCCGCGATGTGCCCCTGGCGTTCCAGACGATGAAGCACGGGATAGAGCATCCCGTCCGTCCACCGTAGCTCCCCGCCGGAAAGCTCGCTCACACGTTTGAGGATGGCGTAGCCATAGGAGTCACCCTCGGCCAAAATTGCGAGGACCAGCGGTGTGGCTGTGGCGGCTACGAGATCTTTGTTGATGTCCATTCTTTGATTACCTAGGCCTACCGTACCTAGCTGTATTATACATTGCGCTGCTATGTATAATCAAGGTGAGCGCCCCGAACCCCAACAAAAAGGGCCGGTGCGATCAGCACCGGCCTATCCTTCAGCTCGAGTCCAGGCCATCAAGAGCTTCCGGCTAGAGCATCAAACATCTCTCCAACTGCGGCATCCGCATCTCCCTTCCCGCACCGATGCACCGGACGACAACCTCGTCTCCCTTCTTCAGCTGAGCCGCCCCCTGTAGGTCCGCTTTGTCGAGCGTGACGACAGTCGGAAAGATGGCGTTCCCGCCGAAGAGATGCAGGACGGGCCTGCCGTCATAGTCGCGCTCGATGTTGACGACAATGCCCGTTACGCGTAACCGCTGGCCCTTGTAGCGGGTGTCAGCAGCCACCTCGTTCTCTTCGTATTCGCGCCAGAGCCGCACCCCGCCAATGCTGTAAACACCGTCCGGGCTCTTCACCGGCTCTGCGTACTGACCCGATTTCTGCTTCGGTGATGGGGCTATGACCCGGGAGAAAAGAAACCCGGCCAGGCTCACGCCGAGTACTGTGTACAGAAAGAAGTGCTTGGGCATGCGCGCTTTGCTCCCAGATCATGGAGGTCGGGGTACCGGCAGGGTCAAAGCAAGCGGAGTGCCCCAGCCCGGTTTTCCTGGGAGCCACAACTTAAATTGCGATGTCATATACACTTGCAGTGCCGCGGGGAGCTGCCGAACGGGAATAAGCCAGCTCAGCAGGGTCCGGTCCGTATGCATTTTGCGCCAGGATGCCAGAGAAGCGCCTCGCATCGTGCCGCCGCGACGCCTACAACACGTCCGAAACCGGGTTCAAATCTCCCTCGCCAAAACGGCTCGGCCGGAGGGGGCTGACGTTCATAGTCGATGCCGCACCGTCGCTTATTACTTCCGAGAGGAGTTGGCCCAGGGCGGGCGCATGCATCACCCCGTGCCCTGAGCAGCCATTCAGCAGAAACAGATTGGGCGAGTTTGGGGCGGCGCCGAGAATGGCGTGCTTGTCGGGCGATACCTCGTAGAGTCCGGCCCAGCAGGCGTTTCGGTCTACCGCCGCGCGACGCACGACGGGTACCCGCCGGTGCGCCTTTGCGAGCACCGCATTGATCCACTCATCGTCTACGCGAATATCGAACGGCCTTCCCGGCAATCCCGGCGTGGGCCACAGGAGCAGAATCCGGCCATCTCGCACCCGGAGGTGAAAGCCGTCGGCAGTGAAGATGGTCATCGGCATGTTGTGGGGCAGAACGTCCGCCGGAGTGGTCGCAGCCACCTGCCGCCGCACCGGGGTGACGGGCAGATCGACACCGATCAACTCCGCCACCTGGGCGGCCCACGGACCGGCCGCGTTCACTACGAGCTCCGGGGAGACGGGCCCACGAGAGGTCTCCACCACGGCAATGCCACTGTCCTGCCCGCCCCTGAGTCCGGTGACCTCGACCTGCCACTCAACTTCTACTCCGAGCCTGCGGGCGGCATTGAGATACCCTTCGAGGATCCCCAGGGGACGAATGAAGCCGTCGCTGGGGCAGAACGCTCCGCCGATTACTTCATCGGGAGCGACGGCGGGATTGAGCCGAGCAATGTCCTCGGAACCTACCTCGGTCGCTTCGGTCAGACCCTCCTGGTGCTGCACCCTTTGGGCTGCCCGGAGTGCCTCCAGCTCGCCGGCCGTCGAGGCGAGCCACAGGTATCCGGCCGGAACGTAGCCCGCATTTCCCCCCGTCTCTTCCTCAAAGCAGCGGAGCTTGTCTCGCGAAAGCAGCGACAGCCGCACATTGATTGCCGTGGCGTATTGAGCCCGGAACCCGCCGGTAGCCTTGCCGGTGCTGCCCTGACCGGGCCCGCCAGATCGATCGAGGACCAGGATTTTGCGCCAACCGCGGCGCGCCAGGTGATACGCCACGCTCGCGCCGATCACGCCCGCGCCAATGACGACGACCGAGGCCGTCCTCATGCGGTGAAGACATGCTCCGGATGTCTAAAGCTCTTGAACTCGAGTGCGTTGCCGCTGGGATCGAGCA
>DASPKB010000230.1:0-6760 GCA_035628315.1 Gemmatimonadales bacterium
GGGCGGTGGTGGTCAGGGCGGTGGCGGACAGAAGGGTGGCGGCGGCGGAGGCGGACAGGGCGGTGGAGGTTGGGGCGGTGGTGGCGGTGGCCAAGGCGGTGGCCGCGACCGTTAGTTGAACCGGAAGCGATAGAGGAGCGCCCCCGTTCTCATGGAGGACGGGGGCGCTTTCACATGCGCTCCTTCTACCCCCCCGTCCTGCGGGGTATACTAGGACCGTCTATACTCGAGAACCTGATGCCCGGCATAGAGGAATCAGCATGACGGATCGGCGCGGCCGCGAAGGACGGCTCAAGCCCCAGCACGCCGAACTGTATCCGGGGCTCGAGGCTGGAGTCTGGCTCCCGATCGAAACCCTGATTCGGCATGTCACCGACCTGCTTCACCGCGACCCGTCCAAGTCACGCCTGATAACCGGCACCCGGTTGCTGCACCAGGAGCACTTTGAATATCGGGGCCGCTCTGCGCGTCCACACGGACTCCCCGAGGGCGCAACCCGGCTGAGCGATGCCGGGCTGGACCCCGATCTCGCGGACCAGGACAGCTCCCGACGCGACCCAACAAACACGAGAGGACCGGATCTATGAACCAACCCCATCGAGCGGGCGTGGCCAGAGGGCGGACCGGCAGGGCTGATGTCCGGCAGGCCCTGCTCAAAACGGGGTCGGCCCATCTCTATCCCGGCATTCCTGCCGGTGAATGGCAACCGGCGTCCGTTATGGCCGACATGGTTCTCGCACTCCGAGCTGGGCCTCGCAGCAATGCAAGCGGCCGCGATCGGGTGCTGGACGAACAGCACTTCGAGTTCCGTGGTCGCCTGTCAGCCGGCGCGCTCGACGATCAACGCCGCACCCGCCTCGAGGAGCGCCGGGAGCGGCGCTCGCCGGGCGATGACGGCCAGCGGTGATCGCCGTCACCACCGGGCCCAGCTGCCGCTTGTACACTTCGGACGTGGCGGGGTGGTGCGAGTGCATCCGGTCGGCGTACATCCGAGGTAGACAGCTATGAAATTGACTCCGTGGCTCTTGGGCTCGATCACTGCTTTTGCAATCAGTGCCTGCGGCGGCGAGCGGCAGAACAGCGGTACTTCAGATGCGGGAACCGAGTCCGGCACGATGCAGGGTGGAGCAACCACCGACACGGCCGTTCCCAGCACCGGAGCCACCGGCGCGGTGACCGACACCATGAGTGGCGCCCGTATCGACAGCGACACCGCCGCTACCGGGGGCAGCCATGATACCCACAGCGATACTACTGGTGCCGCCCATTAGAGGCTGAACCTCGATGTCCAGCTTGCCTGACGTCCGCAGCTCCCCCAGTATTCTCGTGATCGACGACCAGGCAACGGTGCGCCGTATGGCGCACCGTCTCCTGAGTGAATGGGGATTCCGGGTTTTCGAAGCCGAAAGCGGCGAGGAAGCCATGGAAGTATTACAGACTGCGAAATCCGCGATCGAACTGGTCATCGTGGATGTCGTAATCCCGTCACACGACGGGGTGCAGGTGAGCCGGAGGATCTTGGAGAGATGGCCTCAGCAGCGAATTCTCTACATGTCGGCCTACCCGGCCGAAGTGCTTGCAGAGCACGGACTGGCTGAGCTCAAGGTCCCGTTTCTGGCGAAGCCCTTTACCCGCGATGAGCTGCTGAACAAGGTCAGCGACGCCCTCGCCCGTCCCGCAGCAACCATTCCGGAGAACAATCCTCGCTAAGCCCCGCTCCATCGGAATTGGTGGTTCACAAACCGGCACGCGAGTGTCCGGTGAGCGAACCACATCCCGCCGACAGCTGCGGGATCGTCAAGGCTCGTAGAGAAATACAGGCTGCCGCGGGCCAGCCGCCGGACGGCGCTTCGGCTCAGGGGCCGGCGAACAAGTAGAAGGGGGCCGGGGGCCGCACCGCTCAAATGCGGGAGCGGCCGACAGTGAAGTGGAAGGTGGCGCCCTGCCCTACCAGGCCTTCGGCCCAGACCCTGCCGCCATGCCGGTGGATGATTCGTTGCACTGTAGCCAGGCCGATACCGCTGCCGGGAAATTCATCCTGGGGGTGAAGCCGCTGGAAGGGACCGAACAGCCGGTCTGCGTAGGTCATGTCGAACCCCGCTCCATTATCCCGAACGTAATAGCTCGGCTCCGTCGGCCCGTGGGTCATTCCGAACTCGATTTTCGCCCGAGGCTGTCTGCTGGTGAACTTCCAGGCGTTCTCGAGCAAGTTCTTCATCGCGATTCTGAGGAGCTGCCCGTCGCCGGACACCACAACAGCGGGACGGATCTTCCGCTCGACCACCCGATCAGGCTCTCCGTCCTGCAGCTGGTCCAGTACCAGGCGAACCACCTCGCTGAGGTTCACCTCCTGATCGCGCAGCTCGGCCCGGGTCACCCGGGAAAGGTATAGTACGTCGTCGATGAGCTGAGACATGTGCTGGCTGGCTTCCCGAACCCGCGACAGGAACTTCCGGCCGGTGTCGTCCAGCCTGTCCCCCTGACTCTCCAGAACCGCGCGACTGAAGCTATCGATGCGTCGGAGCGGCGCCCTGAGGTCATGGGACACCGCATAGCTGAAGCTCTCCAGCTCCCGGTTCTTGTGTTCGAGATCGTGAACCAGCTCGGCGCGCGCTTCCGCCAGCTCCCTCGCGGCCTGCTCGCTCTGCGCCAGCAACTGTGCCTGGCGCCGCAGCAGCTGGCTCTTCTTGGCCAGCTCGACGAAGACAGCCACCTTGGAGCGGACAAACTCGGGAACCACCGGTTTGATCAGGTAGTCGACCGCTCCGACGGCGTAGCCGCGCACTGCCTGGGTCTGGGTATTGTCGCCTGCGGTGAGAAAGAGTATAGGCGTGTGCCGCGACCTGTCGCGCTCCCGGATCATGGCGGCGGTCTCGAACCCATCCATGTCGGGCATCTTTACGTCGAGCAGGATAACGGCAAAGTCGTGCGTGAGCAGCCACTTGAGCGCTTCCCGCCCGGACTCGGCCTTGATGAGGTTCTGCCCCAAGCTCTGGAGCATCGCCTCGAGCGCCACCAGATTGGCGGGTTGGTCGTCTACGAGCAGGATATTGACCTTGTCGACATCCTGCTCCTGCGGTGGAGCGGCTAGCTCGGGAGGCTGGGAGGTAACCTCGGCTTCTGCGATGGTCTTCCCCTCCAATGTTTTCTTTCCGTCCCCGCTTCCCTGCTTCCCCGCTATCGGTAGAGCCATACCCGCAACAGTGACAGCAGCTGGTCCATGTCGACCGGCTTGGCGATGTAGTCCGATGCGCCGGCCTCGATGCACTTCTCCCGGTCGCCCTTCATCGCCTTGGCGGTTACCGCGATGATCGGAAGATTGCGGAAGCCGGGCATCTCCCGAATGGCTTTCATTGTCTCGTAACCATCCATCTCGGGCATCATGACGTCCATCAGAACCACGTCGATGTCCGGCGTATCCTGCAGCCGTGCGATGCCGTCCCGACCGCTCTCCGCATATATGACCTTCATCTCACTGCGCTCCAGGAAGGTCGTGAGCGCGAAGATGTTGCGGACGTCGTCATCCACCACGAGCGCCTTACGACCGGTGAGCACCGGGTCGGTTCGATGGAGCTGTTCCAGCATCTTGCGCTTGGGTTCCGGCAACCGCGCGGTGACACGGTGCAGGAACAGCGCCGTTTCATCGAGGAGGCGCTCCGGTGACTGAGCGTCCTTGATGACGACGGATTCTGCCATCCGGCGGAGCTCGGCTTCTTCCCGCTTGGTGAGCTGCTTCCCCGTATACACGATGGTCGGAAGCTTGCGCAGCCCGATCTCACCTTTGACTCTCGTGATGAGCTGGAAGCCCGTCATATCTGGCAGGCCCAGATCAAGGACCATGCAGTCAAAGGACTCGCGCTGCAGTGCCTCCAGGGCATCGGCCCCGGTGGACACAGTGGTGGTTTGCACGTCGCCATCACCGATCAGCTCGGCAATGCTGCGCTGCTGCGTCAAATCATCCTCCACCACAAGCAGGCGCTTTACCGGCCGGTCCACGAACTCGTGCAGCGTGGTGAGCGCCTGGGATAGTGATTCCTTGGTCGCCGGCTTGGTCATGAAATCGATGGCGCCAAGCCGGAGTCCGCGCTGCCAGTTCTCCTCGACAGATATGATGTGCACCGGAATGTGCCGGGTAGACGCGTCGTGCTTTAGCCGATCGAGGATGGTCCAGCCATCCGCGTCGGGCAGCCGAAGGTCGAGCGTGACCGCCGTTGGCTGGTACTCCCGGGCCAGCGCGAGGGCCCGGTCGGCCGATTGGGCCACAACCCCCTTGAACCCCCGTTCCCGGGCGAGATCGAGGAGTATCTGGGCGAAGTTGGGATCATCCTCCGCGATCAGGAGTACTCGATCACCCTGCTCGATGCTGGCGCGGTCGTCGCTGATTGCCCGTTCTACCACCGGGGCCAGCACCACCCGCGAGCTCGCCGTGAGCAGCGGCTTCGCCGGCTCGCTCAGGCTGCTGATACCGCCATCGCCATCCTCCAGCGATGGGGCGTCGACCGGCTGAGCCGGGTAGATCAGCGGGAGATACAGGGTAAACGTGCTGCCTTCGCCGGGGGTGCTTTCGATCTTGATCTCGCCGCCTAACAGCCGGGTGATCTGTCGGCTGATGGAAAGACCGAGTCCGGTCCCGCCGTACTTCCGGCTGGTGGTGCCGTCGCCCTGCTGGAACGCCTCGAAGATGACGCCGTGCTTCTCCTTTGGTATGCCGATACCGGTATCGGTCACGGAGAACGCGATGACGGTGTTTGCCCCGTTGAGCGTCTCCTGCTCGGGATTCCAGCCGCCCGTGACGACGCCGGCACGAAGCGAGACGCTGCCCCGCTCGGTGAACTTGAACGCGTTGGAAAGCAGATTCTTGAGGACCTGCTGCAGGCGTTTGGAATCGGTCTGCATTGCGGGCGGAAGGCTGGCCTCCAGCTTGACCTCGAACTGGAGTCCCTTGAGGTCGGCAACCTGGCGGAATGTGCTCTCGACGAACTTCCGCATCTCCGCGAACGACACCGTTGTGATATCCACCGCCATGGTGCCGGACTCGATCTTGGAGAGATCCAGGATGTCGTTGATCAGGTCCAGCAGGTCCGACCCCGAGCTGTGAATAGTCTGAGCAAAGCCGACCTGCTTGCTGGTCAGATTGCCTTCGGAATTTTCACTCAGGATCTGGGAGAGAATCAGCAGGCTGTTGAGCGGCGTCCGGAGCTCGTGCGACATGTTGGCCAGGAACTCGGACTTGTATTTGGAGATCAGGGCGAGCTGCTCGGCCTTTTCCTCCAGCGCCACCTTGGCCTGCTCCACCTCCTTGTTCTTCTGCTCCACCTCGGCCTTCTGCCCGGCCAGCAGGTGCGCCTTCTCCTCCAGCTCCAGGTTGGTCTTCTGCAGCTCGTCCTGCTGGCTCCGGAGCAGGTCTTCCGACTTCTGTAGCGAGCGGGTCTGCTGCTCCAGCCGCTTGTTGGTCTCGGTGAGCGCCTCCTGTTGCTGTTGCAGTCCTTCGGTCAGCGCCTGGGACTGCTTGAGCAGCTCTTCGGTCCGCATGTTTGCGGCGATCGTATTGAGCACGATTCCGATGCTTTCGGCGAGCTGCTCGAGGAACGTGAGGCGAATTTCATCGAACTGGTCGAAGGTGGCCAGCTCCAGCACCGCCTTGACCTCTCCCTCGAACAGCACCGGGAGCACCACAATGCTTCGCGGCGGCGCCTCGCCCAAGCCCGAGCTGATCTGGATGTAGTCGGTCGGCACCTGGTTGATGAGAAGCATCCGCCCTTCCACGGCGCACTGCCCTACCAGGCCCTCCCCCAGACGGAACTCGCTGGAGACGTGCTTCCGGTCCTTGTAGGCGTAGCTCGCCAGCAGCTTCAGGATCGGCTCGTCGGTACCGCTCTCCACCACGTAGAACACGCCGTGATGTGCCGTCACCAGCGGAGCAAGGTCCGACAGGATCAGCTGGGACACCGCTGCAAGGTCGCGTTGTCCCTGGAGCATCCGGCTGAACTTGGCCAGGTTGGTCTTGAGCCAGTCCTGTTCCATGTTCTTCCGGGTGGTATCGCGCAGGTTGCGGATCATCTCGTTGATGTTGTCCTTGAGCTCCGCCACCTCGCCCTGGGCCTCGACCGCAATGGACCGGGTCAGGTCGCCCTTGGTCACAGCCGTGGCCACTTCTGCAATGGCGCGGACCTGGGTCGTCAGATTGGCCGCGAGCTGGTTCACGTTGCCGGTCAGGTCGCGCCAGATGCCGGCCGCGCCAGGCACTCGCGCCTGGCCGCCCAGCTTGCCGTCGATACCGACCTCGCGGGCTACGTTGGTGACCTGATCGGCGAAGGTGGCCAGCGTCTCGGTCATCCAGTTGATCGTATCGGCCAGTGTGGCGATCTCGCCTTTCACCTCGACTCGCAGCTGCTGCTTCAGGTCGCCGTTGGCCACAGCGGTCACGACCTTGGCTATGCCGCGCACCTGGGCAGTGAGGTTCGCCGCCATCGAGTTGACGTTGTCGGTGAGGTCCTTCCAGACGCCGGCCACACCGGTTACCTGCGCCTGGCCGCCCAGGGTCCCTTCGGTGCCTACCTCACGGGCCACGCGGGTCACTTCGGACGCGAAGGAGTTGAGCTGGTCCACCATGGTGTTCACGGTGTTCTTGAGCTCCAGGATTTCGCCCTGGACATCTACCGTGATCTTCTTGTTCAGCTCACCACGGGCCACTGCCGTCGTGACGTCGGCGATGTTGCGGACCTGGCCCGTCAGGTTCGCGGCCATGGAGTTGACGTTG
>DASPKB010000231.1:0-7910 GCA_035628315.1 Gemmatimonadales bacterium
TGCCCAAAGCCACCGGTTCGTTCACAGGAGCCCGATCTCCGGCTGGCGGCAGCTTCGGCAGATGCCGTAGATCTCCACCCGGTGGCGGCGGTGCTGGAAGCCATGCTCATCGGAAAGCACCGGGAGCATCCGTTCCAGCCGCTCGTGAGTGAACTCCACGACTCGGCCGCAGCGCTCGCAGATCAGGTGCTCATGATCATCCTGGGCCCGCGCCGGCTCATAGCGCTTGAACCCCTCGCCAAACTCGTGTGCGCGGATCAGCCCGCTTTCCAGCAGCAGGTCGAGCGTGCGGTAAATGGTGGCGATGCCCACTCGCTCACCCTGCCGTTTCAGCTCGCGGCGTATGCCACCGACCGAAAGGTGATCCTGGGTGAGAAATACGACCCCGGCGACGAGGTCCCGCTGGCGGGTGAGCGGCTGATGATGTTCGCGGAGATAGCGGTGGAAGCGCTCGAGAAGAGCCGCTCCCTCAGCCGGATCCAGCCGTGCCATCGAGGCGGGCACCTGGCTCGAGAGCCGGGGAGAACCATACGTCGGGAGCTACTGGCTGGGGCGGCTGCTCATCGTCACTTCGCTGCTGAACTTCCTGCAGTACGCGGGCGAGGACCTCCAGAGGGCCGCTCCCTACCTCTTGGACCGTCGTCTCGAATTTGCCCCGTTCCTTCCCTTTGATGGCCAGGACGTAACGGGCGGTGTAGATCCTCCGGCGCTCACCATCTATCCGGGAGAGCACAGCGGTTCCCCACTCTCGGGTATCTCGCCGAAGTGGAGCAAAGACCCACACACCATCAACCTCGCCTGGGGGTACTACCTGGGCCACCGCCAGGGCCAGCCGGTCCCAGCCGGATACGGCGGTGGGCAGTCCCCGCCCGGTCATTCGGGCACCTGTTCCCGCCGCTCGGTGTAGAAGCGGAATACGTGCATGAAGTCCTGCGCGTTGGTAACCACGCCGTAAGCCTGGTGAGTGCCTCGATCACGCAGCTTGTTGACCACGAATTCCGTCTGATCGACGCAGATGGTCATCAGCGGCAGCGGAACTCCGTCACAAAGGTAGAATGCCGGCAGCATATTCCCTACGGCGATGGCATGCAGGGCGGTAGCGACAAAGATCGCCCCGGTGGCCTTAACCGTATGCTCGCGCATGGCATCCTGTGCTGCTAGGTTATCGCTGTACACCCCAGGAAGCGGTCCGTCATCTCGAATTGAGCCGGCCAGGACGTAAGGAATCCGATTGGTCACCAGAGCGTGCATGATACCGGTCTTAATGAGACCGGTCTCGACCGCCCGCTCAATGGACCCCGCTGCCCGCACTCGATTGATGGCACGCATGTGAAGCCCGTGTCCACCCTCTGTGGGCTGGCCGGTGTTGCTCATGCCGAGCGTGGTGCCAAAGATGGCGGCCTCGATGTCATGAACCGCCACGGCATTGCCGGCCAGCACCGCCTGCACGTAGCCATTGCGAATGAACCACTCGAAGTCCGCCCGGGCGCGCGAGTGGACCAGTGCAGGCCCCACCACCCAGACCAGATAGCCCTTCTTTCGCTTTTCCTCCGCCACCCGGGCGGCGAGCTCCTCGTAGTTCACCGGCCGCTCGCGACTCACCTCGGTGGACATGAACCGGAACTCGTTGGCTCCGTGTGCCCCGCCCAAAAACCCCCGCGCGTGGACCACGATGCCTTCGGTGCCGTCCTCCGCCTCTCCCATGGCGATGAGCTCGCCACGCCTCAGGCGGCGCGGCTCGATCGTTTCGAGGAATCCGCTCCGCTTGACCACGACGCAATCCATTCGGGGGCGGATAGGAGCGAGCCACCGGCCATCGACACGGATGTAGGTCGGAAGGTTGGATGTCGAGAAGAAACCCTCCGGCAGCACGCCGTCGGCAGGGAGCGGAGCAAAGCGGGCGTCGGGGGCCCCTGCGAACGGAGGCCGGCTAAAATCCGGGGTTGTGTCGGGAGCGGCGGGTGCGTGCATATCGGGGAGAAGCTACGGGGGCACCAGAGGGGATTCAAGCGGCGTGCTGAGGTGCCGTTTACGGGTTAGCTTTGTGTGCAACCTAGGAGAGCATGTATGTGCCGAAGGAATCTGGTCCTGTTTACCGCAATCGTGTCACTGCTCGGGATAGGCTGGACAAGCAGCGGAACGGCTCAAGAGCCGGTTACGAGAGATACCCTGGTGCGGGATTCTTTCCCAATCGGGCAGCTTCCGGAGATCACGGTGACGCGGGCGCCCGATTCGGTTCAGCGGGTACCCTATGCCGTCGGAGTTCTGGATCGTACCGCGCTTCAGCGGGGGCAGCAGACCCTGGGCATTGATGAGGCCTTGAACAACCTGCCCGGCGTAGTCGTCGCAAATCGATACAACTTCTCGCTGGATCAGCGGATCTCGATTCGTGGGTTTGGTAGCCGCTCCAACTTCGGTGTCCGCGGGCTCAAGATCCTGCTCGATGGGGTTCCTCAAACCCTTCCCGACGGGCAGAGCCAGCTGACCAATGTGGACTTTGCCGACATCGAACGGGCCGAGGTCCTCCGCGGCGCCAGCTCGTCACTGTACGGCAATGCCTCGGGCGGGGTCATCTCGTTTCGCACCGAGCGGGCGGCTGCCGGGCCTTTTGCGCAGCGGGTACGGATCCAGGGCGGCAGCGGCGAACGCGATGGTGACGGTTTCTACAAGTGGCAGACCTGGACTTCCGGCCGGACCGGCACTGTCAGCGGGACGCTATCGCTTTCGCAGTTCAAAGCCGATGGATTCCGGCAGCATAGCGCCGCGGAGTTCCGGCAACTGAATGGGGGTGTGGATTACGCAGTGAGCGGCACTACCCTCGCCACCCTGCGCCTCAACCTGGCCGACAACCCCCGAGCCCAGAACCCCGGTGCCCTTACCCTGACGGAATACCACAGCAACCCGGACTCCGCCGCGGCCAATAATATCCGCCGCGGCGCTGACAAGGATGCCCAGCAACACCAGCTCGCGCTGGGCTTTCGGCACTTCGACGCTGCGGGCAACGAGTATGAGGCCACGGTATTCGGCCTCCTCCGTGATCTGGCCAATCCGCTGGCGGCCCCCGCATTCGGCGGAGCTCCGCCCACTGCTGGAACGTACGTTGCAATCGACCGTGTGGTGGGCGGCATTCGCGGCAGCGTGAATCGCCGGCTGGGCACCGCCGAGCGATCTCCCCGGCTGACTGCCGGGGTCGACCTTCAGCGCATGCGGGACGACCGGGAGAACTTTGTCTCCGATGGCGGCCGGCCCACTTCCACGGTGTTGCTGGATCAGCGGGAACAGGTCACCGAGCTGGGGCCATTCGCACAGCTGCAGTGGAGCTTGCGGGAGCGGCTGCTCTTGAGCGCTGGCGCGCGCTACGACTGGATTCGATTCGATCTCGATGATCGGTTTATTACAGACGGAGACGACAGCGGCGCCGAAACGATGGCTGCTGCAAGCGGGAACGTGGGGCTCAGCTGGGCAGTCAGCCAGCAATTCGTTCCCTACGTCAACATCTCCACGGCGTTCGAAACACCGACTACCACCGAGTTGGTCAACAAACCGGATGGCACCGGAGGCCTCAATCCGGAGCTGGGTCCTCAGCGTGCCGTAAACTACGAAGTCGGAGCGCGGGGACAGGCCGCGGCAAGCCTTACGTATTCCGTTGCCCTGTTCATCGGCCGAATTACCGATGCGATCGTCCAAGGGCCCGAAATCGGCGGCCGCGCTTTCTTCCGCAACGCCGGTAAGACTCACAATGATGGCGCGGAAGTCGGCGTCTCGCTGGCCCCAATCAAGGAGATCACCCTCAGCGGCGCCTACACCTACGCCCGTTACCGTTTCGCGTCGGGAGATTCCCTGGATGGGAACCGGCTTCCTGGCGTGCCGGAGAATTTCTGGCGGCTCGGGCTTCGCACCTCCCTGCCGGGCAATTTCTACGTCGATGCTGACCATACGATCAGCACTTCCATTGCTGCTGACGACGCGAATACGCCGTCCCTCTTCGTCCCGGCGTATTCCGTCACCAATGCGCGGGTCGGGTGGGACGGTCAGCTGGGAACCATGGACATCGCCCCGTTCGTGGGCATAAACAACCTGCTCGATCGACGCTACATCGGTTCGGTAACCCTGAACGGTGTGGGAGGACGCGTCTTCGAGCCAGCGCCACGCAGGATCATCTACGTCGGAGCTGAGCTCGGTTACGGCGCGACAGTGAGGTGAGGGGTAGGTGAATAAGTAGGTAAAAAGTAGGCGGGTAGTGGGGACTACGTCTAAAGCAGAGATACCGGATCGCGGTCTATAACTACGCGGGTCTTCCCGCCGCGCTCCAGTCGTCGGGCTGCGTAACGCACCACCCGGCCTAGTGCTTCCGAAGGCCCCTTCAGCAGGACGTGCCAACGCCACCGCTCCTTGATCCGGACCAGCGGACAGGGAGCGGGGCCGAGTACGGATATCGGCAGCCCGTGCTTGGCCATGAGAGCACCGCACCAGTCGGCCAGATCGGCAGCCCGCCGGCCCACTTCACGCTCATCCTGCCCGGAGCAGATCAAGTTCACCAGAGAGACGGCCGGAGGGTACGGCGGCAATTCCCGAAGCCGACGTTCTTCCGCCACAAAACCCTCCGCATCATGGGCTGCAGCTCGTACCAGCGCGTGGTGAGTGGGATGGCGAGTCTGCACGAGAACTCGTCCGCCCTTAGGCCCCCGCCCTGCCCGGCCCGCTACCTGTGCCAGGAGCTGAAAGGTCCGCTCGGCCGACCGGAAATCTGGTAGATACAGACCAGTGTCGGCGTCCACCACTCCCACCAGCGTGACATTGGGAAAATCCAGACCCTTCGCGATCATCTGGGTCCCGATCAGAAGATCGATGTCACCCCGCTCCACAGACGCCAGGATGCGCTGGTGCGACCACTTTGTGCTCGTCGTGTCCAAATCCATCCGTGCGATTCGCGCATCGGGATACCGCTCGATCAGGACCCGCTCGAGCTGTTGGGTCCCAACACCCCGCATCTGTTGCACCGGGTTGGCACAGACCCGGCAGGTAAACGGAAGCGGCTCCTCGTGAAGGCAGTAATGACACCGCAGTGCCGCCGGCGACTGATGAACGGTGAGGGAGATACTACAGCGGGGGCACTGCCATACCTCGCCACAGTCCGGGCACAGGAGAAAGGCCGCGTAGCCTCGCCTGTTGAGCAGAAGGAGTGCCTGCTCCCGCCGGGCCAGCGCTGCCGTGATGGCGGTGTCGAGCGCGACGGACCAGACGACCGGGCCGGTACCCTCCACCCGTGGGGCGGACCGTAGATCGATGATCTCCACCGGAGGCAGCGGACGGGCGGCGATACGCTCGGGCAATCGAAGGAGGCCCAGTCCGTCTTCGGTTCGCGCGTGGGTCTCCAGTGAAGGAGTAGCGCTTCCGAGCACCAGTCGCGCGCCTTCCAGCCGGGCCCGCACAGCCGCCACCTGGACCGTGTGGTAGCGCGGGGTCTCTCCATTCTTGTAGCTGGCTTCGTGCTCCTCATCTATGACGATCAGACCCAGACGGGCGACTGGCGCGAAGATGGCGGACCGGGCTCCTACCGCTACTCGCCGTTCACCGCGCCGCAACAGGCGCCAGGCATCGGCGCGCTCCCCGTCAGAAAGCCCGCTGTGGAGTACAGCGATATCATTCCCGAATGCGCCACGAAATCGACTCACTGCCTGAGGAGTGAGACCAATCTCCGGAACCAGCACGATCGCGCCTCGTCCCTCGGCCAGAGCCCGGCGGACTGCCTCCAGATAGACAAGGGTCTTGCCGCTGCCGGTGACACCGAACAGAAGTGCACCGCTGCCCGGCGGTAACTCACCTATAGCGCGCAGTGCCGCTGACTGATCTCCGGTCAGCTCAGTCGGAGGCGCGACGACAGGCGCCCCCGCGAACGGGTCACGGATCAACTCTGTGTCTTCGATACGGGCCAGCCCCTGCTGAACCAGTGCCTTGACTACGCCGGCCTTGAACCCGAGCTGTTCCGAGAGGTGCCGCACCGGCGCGCCTCCGCCCAGAGATTCCAGCACTTCATAGAGCTGCCGTTGCCTTGGCCGGCGCTTGAAAAGGGAGTCACGCTCGAGCAGCGTCGGTCGATCACCGGCGAGGTAGAGTGTCCGTTCGGTGAGCCTGCTGGCATCCGTGTCCGGTGGTTGCACCCGGAGCGAGACGGCCTCCACCCGGCTGAGTCGCTCGACTACGTCCCACAGCGGCCGTTTGAACGCTCGCGAGGCGGTCTGGACTGCGGCCTCTCCGCCTCTCGCGGCAAGCCACGCGGCGACCTCGCCGGCGAGGCCACCGAGCCCGCGGGTTCCGTTCCGGAGCGAGACAATGACCTGCGACTCCCCCCACATCCCCCGGGGCAGAATGGCTTTTAGCGTGAGCCCAAGGGGGGCCCCGTAGTACCCCGCGATCCACTGCGCGGTCGCCAGCAGCTCGGCTGTGAGCGCCGGCTCCGGGTCCGGCACTGCGAGCACTTCCCGGGGTTGCGCAGGCGGCTTCTCTGCATCAAGCGAAACCACGACGCCCACCAGCTCGCGCCGGCGGACCGGAACCACCACCCGGGCTCCCGGAGTTACCCGATCGCCCAGTGTATCGGGTATGCGGTAGGTGTAGGGAGTGGCGAGCGGGAGAGGGAGGGCGACCAGGGCAAACCGATCGGTCATCGCCGGCGTACGCCGAGCCCCGGGTCTGAAGGAAGAGTGACCTGGCCACCTTCGATCCCGGTACCCACAAAGGGGTCGTCGGCTAGAAGCGCGGCGCCATCGAGATCCACGATATCCACCAGAGGCGTCACGTGCGCCGCCGCAGTGATGCCAAGCGAGCTCTCAATCATGCAGCCGACCATGACCATGAGCCCGTGCGCTCGGGCGACGGAAATCATCCGCAGCGCTTCTCGCAGCCCGCCACATTTGGCCAGCTTGATGTTGATGCCATCCACTTTCCCGACCAGCGGCGGGATATCAACCGTAGTCAGGCAGCTCTCATCGGCGATGACCGGAATGTCGGCCTGTGCGGTTACCGCCGCCAACCCATCGTGATCGTGGGCCGGAAGCGGCTGCTCCAAGACGGTTACCCCGAACTCGTCGAGCACCGGAAGCATGCGAAGGGCCCGTTTGACCGTCCACCCGCCGTTGGCGTCCACTCTAAGCTCTTTATCTGTGGCCTCTCGAATAGCCAGCAGGACCTCGACGTCGTGCTCGGTTCCCAGCTTCACCTTGAGAATGGGATAGTCTTTCGCCTCACCGACTTTGGCCTTGATTCGATCGGGTGCATCCAGGCCGATCGTAAATGTGGACTTGGGAGCCAGGCAGGGATCGAGTCCCCAGAGCCGATAGAGCGGCACGCCCAGTCGCTTTCCCACGAGGTCATGGAGGGCCGATGACAGAGCGGCCCGAGCGGCCGCATTTCCCCGGAGTCTGGTTTCCCAGCTGCGTTCGGCCGCTTCGATCTTGAATGGATCGTCCGGCAGCAACTCGCCGTACAGCCGGAGCGCCGCAACCACCGAGTCAGCCGTTTCGCCATAGAATTTGCTGGGAGCGGCCTCGCCCCAGCCTTCGACCCCATCGGAATCAACAAGCCGCACCCAAACGGTGCGATGCTCGCTTTGCCCGCCCCTCGCAATGACAAAGGGGTGCCGGGTGCGAAGCTCCAATACCTCGACTTCCATCCGGAGGGGGCTGGTCACAGGAGTCCTTGGTGAGCGTGGATCAGTTGGACCGTGGATTATACGACCGGACCAGGAGGGCGAACAGCCCGAGTTACTGCAACCCGCTGAGGTGAGCAACGACTCCTTCCGCCACCCTGCTCGGCACGTAGCCACCCTCTAGCAGACCGGCGATGGGTGTAGCCGGAAGGTGCTCTCGCAGCCGCTGCGTGAGCTGCGTGTAGTGGACTGGCTCCAGAGT
>DASPKB010000232.1:0-6560 GCA_035628315.1 Gemmatimonadales bacterium
CCGGTACCACGCCCTAACCTCTTCTCACCCACCCACAATTCATCCTGGCACACCCCGGTAACACACCGGGGTGACAAAGCCACGGGTCAGAGAGGAGGCCCCCCATGTTGTCTCACCTGCTCCTCGCCGTACCAGTCCTGCTCCTGGGTTGCAGCGAGGGCGCCCGCGATGCTCGAGAGAGCGCAGCGCTGGGCACCTCCAGCGAAGGCACCGAGTCCAGTCCACCAGGTGACGAAGTTGATTATGCGGCGGTTGCTCGGACCGTGGTGACCCAGAACGCCCGCGTTCGGACCGGAGATCTGGTGACCCTGTTCGGCAGCCCCCGTGACATGCAGCTGCTCGAGGACATGACCATCGAGGTGCTCAAGGCCGGCGCGCACCCTCTGCTTCAAACCGGGAGCGAGCGACTCCAGCGCCGCATCTATGACGACGTCCCCGCAAAGTTCGATACCGTAACCCCGGCGTTTGGCCTGAAGCTCGCCGGGATCAGAACGGTCCACATCGGCGTCGAAGTTCAGGAGAGCGACACGGCATTCGCCGGCGTACCGGCAGAACGGCTCCTCGCCAGGGGGAAAGCTACGCTTCCGATCACCCAGCTGATGAACAAACGGGGCGTGCGGCGGGTCTTCCTCGGTAACGGGATGTACCCCACCGAGGCGGCGGCACGCCGCTACGGAATGGATCGTGACGAGCTGGCCCGCCTGTTCTGGAGCGGAGTGAATGTCGACTATTCCCAACTACAGGCCACGGGTGAGCGAATCCGGAAGACGCTCGCCGCCGGACGCGAGCTCCGGCTCACCAACCCCAATGGCACCGACTTTCGCATGGGGATCAGCGGACGCCCAGTCTACGTGAGCGACGGAGTGATCTCTGCCGAAGACGAGCGGCGAGGCGGAGCGGCCACCATTGTGTGGCTCCCGGCGGGGGAGGTTCTCATCGCGCCGGTACCGGGCAGCGCGCAGGGCGTGATCATCGCCGATCGGATGCATGTCGAAGGCAAGACTGTGGAGCGTCTGCGGTTGGAGTTCCGGGCGGGGAAGATGACGTCCATGACGGCGCAGTCGGGGCTGGAGCGGATCCAGTCCTTCTACGACGGCGCTGGGCCCCGCAAGGATGAGTTTGGCCTGGTAGACATCGGCATCAATCCCAACGTGCCGTTTCCCAAGGGAAGCCAACTGCTCAATTGGGTCCCCTCAGGCATGGTCAGCATTCAGGTCGGCAACAATCTGATTGCCGGTGGCGACAACGCGGTCAACTTCGAGCTCTCCCCGTTCCTGCCCGGCAGCACCTTGACGGTGGATGGCAAGGCTATCGTGAAGGACGGTGTGCTCCAGGGAGAGGGCGGCGGGATCGCAAATCGCTAGAAGTCGAGTTCCTTCACAAGTTTGGGTCAAAAGTCACAGCCAGTAACTGTTGATATAGTGTGACTTGACTTTCGCTTGGGGAAAAATCGTAGCCTCCGTGCACGTGAGCGGCGAGGGTCGCCGCCAGTGCTGCATTCATAGCTTATGCAAGGAGGAACGATGAGAAATCGCTATCTGAAGCGCCCGCTGGCGCTCGGCACGGCCATACTGGTTCTGGCCTCATGTAATGACGAGATGACTGCACCCGAGGCTCCGGAATCGGTGGCTCCCGACGCACCTGAGCTGGCCACCGCCACGGCCACCGTCAACCGTTGGGCCACCAAGGCCGACATGCCGAGCACCGAGCGATATAGTCTCACTTCAGCCGTGGTGGAGAACTCGTCGGGCCAGTCGATATTCTATGCCATCGGTGGTACCACCGGCACCAGCCCGGGCGCGAGCCTCAGCAAGGTTCAGGCATACAACGCCGCGACAAATACCTGGACCTACAAGGCGTCGTTGCCGACCCCGCTCTACTGGACCAACGGAGCCGGGGTGATCAACGGGAAGATCTACGTCTCCGGCGGGCTCTCGCGATACAATGGTTACGAGAAGGGTCTGTACATGTACGATCCTGCAAAGAATACGTGGACCCGGAAGCGGGACATGCCCACCACATCCTTCCGCGGTGTCACCGGGGTCTTCAACAATAAGCTCTATGTAGTCACCCAATGCGATCAGGAAAACTGTGACGAGTTCGTCAACTCCGCCCTTTACAGCTACGATCCCACCACCGATCAGTGGACCACGCTCACGGCTCCTCCCGGCCATTTCGGCTGGGCGCAGGGAGGGTTCATCGGCGGGAAGTTCTATGTGACCGGGCGCGAGAATGGCAAGCCATCATTTCTGGCCTACGACCCCGCTACCGACCAGTGGACCCGCAAGACCCCGCTCAACCGGGATCGCTGGCTGGGTTCCGGTGTAGCCGTCGCCGGGAAGCTTTACGTGATCGGGGGAATGACCACGCTCGACGACGGGTCCAATCCGGTCGTGCGTACGGTGAGCGTGTACGATCCCGCGACCGACAGCTGGACCAACAAGGCTCCGCTTCCGAATCCGCGTTCCAACCTTACGGCGAGCAGGGTGAGGGTGAATGGTCAGCAGCGCATCCAGCTGGTGGGCGGCCCCCGTCCGGGCAACAACCTACAGTACACGCCCTAAACCTCGCACTCCAGAAACGACTCGGCTCCAGGGACGCATCCCTGGAGCCTTTCTTCACCTTAGGAGAGCGGGTCAAGCGCGCGCTGCCGGTCCTTACCTTTCGTGCATCAGCAGCGTCCGCGCCCGGCTGGCCAGAACCGCGGCGGCCAGAGTGATAATGAGGGGGAGCGCGAGCACGGTAGCCAGGACGCCCTCGTCGAGATCCTGGCGACGACCTCGGCGAATCAGGAGTGATGCCAGAAATCCGAACACCAGGTACGCAGCCACGAATGCGCTTACAGTCGACATAGCAGGACACCTCCTAGGGATGGCCTAACCTGGCGGGCCCTAGTCAAGCAGGGATCAAGGGGTGACGCGGGTCGCAATCTGGACCCCTGCCGCACCACCCGCAACTGGCAAAAATTCGACAGCTGAGCCCCTCAAGTTTGGCTTCGCTCCGCCGACAATCGCTGCATATGAATGTTCGTGAGGCCCGCCTCAAGGCCGAATTCGCCGAGGAATATCCCGGCATGACACCGGGTGTCTGGATGCCGGTGCGGGACCTGGCCCGTCTCCTGGTGGAACGGGTGTACGCCCGCCGCCGCGAGGGACGCCCTGCGCGCACGTTCGACCCGACACATTTCGAGTTTCGAGGTGGTGACACCGCCCCTCGTCGTCCGGCCACCCGTACCCGCAGCACCGATCAGGGCCCCTCGAAACGGCCGGTTCCGCCGCACCGGTATCCCACGCGGCAGCAGCCAGGGAAGCCCGCCGAATAAAAAGGGGCCGCACTCGGCGGCCCCTTTGTTTCACCCATTTTACAGCTCAGAGCGTGGCTACTCTCCGCTCTGGCCCGCCATAGTTGCTGGTAGCCCGGCTCCGGCGCTCCGGACCGCCCCAGTCACTCATCCCACTGCGTACCTGCGCATCCTCGGTGCGATCCACCCAGGCCTCTTCCCGCTTCACAGTCTCGGAGATCTTCTCCGTGTCCTGGACCTGCCGCTTCCGCAGGCTCACCTCTTCCCGTACCACTGGGGTCTTCTCGACCCGGACCTCTTCCTCCATCACTGGAATCCGGATCTCCTCGTCGTCACCGATCGATCCATCGGCCGGTCGGCGCCCTTCGACCGAATGCTTCTCGACTACCACCTCTTCCCGGGTGACCGGGACGTTGAGGGTCTTCTGCTCTTCCACTACTTCCTTCCGGAGCCGCACCTCGCCGGCCTCGACCCGGCGCTTCTCGGCCCGAAGCTCTTCTTCGCGAAGCTCGATTTCGCGCTCCTCACTGCTATCCGTCACGTCGTCGCGGAACTCGTCCTTGTCCTTCTTGCCGAATAAACCCATGAGCGGTGCCTGTCATTCTGAAGATCAGTGTCAGAGGCGGTCATCGACCACTGTGCTGCACTTCCCCTGACGAGGTTCGCCCATGCTAGCCTGTGTTTGTAGATCACTGCGTGATCCGACTCACCAGTCCGGTCACTTTCTCGAGCCGCTTGAGGGCGGCACAACGTGAGACGTCTCACTGCACGAGGTAAGTACCTCGCACATGCTACCATCCTGTCACTTCAGGGTGACAGATACGTCGCGCGGTCCGGTCTTCTCCGATCCGCCCTGCAGCAGCGCGCGACTTCCCGCGGCAACGGCACCAGGAGCACGTATGAACTTCCCGACTCTGAGCGCGGCGTTGGCCCTCATCGTCATCGCCTCTCCCGCTCTCGCCCAGGAGAGCGGGGCATTCGAGGTGGGTCTCTTCGCGCAGGCCAGCTACTTCGATCAGAGCCTCCGGCTGGACCAGGCCCGGGGTGGGCCCGGCGTGCGGTTCTCCTTTTTCCCGGTCCGCACCATTAACCTCGAGGCCGAAGCTGCGTACGTGCCGACAGCCGGGCCAGATGTGGACGTTCGGTACATCCCCATACGCGCGAGAGTGGTGCTGAATGTTCCCGCGGGCGAGCACGGCGCGATCCTGGTCGGTGGCGGATACGTGCGGAATCAGTACCGGGGGGATGTGCGCTTCCACGACAACGGTGTGACCGGCCTGATCGGCGCACGGGTCGGTCTGCCGGGCAACCTGACAGTTCGGGTCGCGACTTACCTGGACTACATCCCGTCGCCCAGCAATGGCGTTGGATACCACATCAACTGGGGTCTCCAGGGCGGACTCGGATTCGTTTTCGGCAGAACCAGCCGGTCGGTGGAGCGTACCGAGGCGGCAGAGGAAACGCCTCCCGCCGTAAGAAGGGACACGGTAGCCGTTCAGGCTCGCACCGACTCGATCGCGCGGGTCCGCGCGGACTCGATCCGGATTGCGCAGGCCGCTCGCGACAGTGTCGCCCGGGCTGCCCGGGCCCAGCAGCAGCGGCTGCAGGACAGTGTGCGCTTGGCCAACGAGCGGCAACAGGCGCTGCGCGACAGTCTGGAGCAGGCCAGGCGGAATGACAGTCTCAGGACCGCTGCCCTCCGCGACAGCCTCCGGCTCACCACGAACCGCGCGCGTATGGCCGCGTTGCGCGACAGCCTGGCCCGCGTAGCGCTCAGGGACAGTCTCCGCATGCTCATAGCCACTCGCGAAAGCCGGGTCACCCTGCAGGGAGTCAACTTCGAGCTCGGGAAGGCGGTGCTGCTGCCGATTTCCCGGGAGATCCTGCAGGATGTGGCTCGTTCACTGGTAGCCAACCCCGAAGTGAGGGTGGAAGTCGGCGGGCATACCGACAGCACCGGTTCCCGCGAGCTGAACGAGCGGCTGTCACTCGCGCGGGCCGAGTCGGTCAAGGCTTTCCTCATAGAAAACGGAGTGGCTGCAGACCGGATGGAGGTGCAAGGATACGCCTCGACTCAGCCGGTGGCCACGAACCGAACGGCTTCAGGGCGGGCCCAGAACCGAAGGGTAGAGCTCCGGCGCATCGACTGATTCACCGGCGGCAGGCGCTTAGATTCCCGGCATGCCGTCCGTTAGATCAACTGCCCTCCCCCGGATCGCGCCGGTCGTGCCCACCGTCCGTCGGCAGCCGTTCAGCCATCCTCAGTGGCTGTTCGAGCCCAAATACGATGGGTTCCGCGGGATGCTGTATCTCGGGCGGAGCGGCTGTGCGCTTTACTCCAAGCGAGGGAACCTGATGCGGCGCTTTCAGGACCTCGCCGACCAGGTCCGAAGTGAGCTGCCGAGGCGGGAAGCGATCCTGGACGGTGAGATCATCGCGCTCGACGATGAGGGCCGTGTCAATTTCTGGGAGCTGATGCGAGGGCGGGGGACTCTGGCCTACGCGGCGTTCGATCTGCTGTGGCTGAATGGACAAGACCTTCGCACGCTGCCGCTTGACCGAAGGAAAAAACGCCTGGAGCGGCTGGTACCGGAATCGGCCGGAGCGCTCAACCGGGTGCCCTGCTTTGACGAAGAAGGTTGCGAGCTGTTCACCGCGGCCTGCTCGCTCGATCTCGAGGGGGTCGTGGCCAAGCGGAAGAACGACGGCTACAACGTCGACACGGCGTGGTACAAAATCAAGAATCCGACCTATACCCAGGCGGAGGGGAGAAGCGAGCTGTTCGAGCGGCGCTTTCTCAAGGCCTAGGCTTGCAGTCGCATCACTTTCGCCGACGCAGGACACGCGCACTGAAACTCCACCGATCTGCGGATCCCCTCCGCCACTGAGTCCCGGCTGACGCAGGTGAAGCCGAACCTCGGGAAGTAATGCTCGGCGGTGGTGGTCAGCAGATAGACGTCTTCGACCCCGCGCTCGCGCGCATGGTCGATCGCCCGCTCCACCAGCACTTTGCCGACCCCCGTGCCCCGCCACCGGCTCTCCACTGCAACGGAGCGGAGCAGGGCAGACCCGTCGTAGAGCTCCAATCCCGCGACACCAACCAGCTGTCCACCGGCTTCCGCCACCAGAAAGTGCGAGAAATTGTCTGCTACACCGGCGGTGGGCAGCTCGGAGCGCTCGAGCAGCGAGAGCACCGCCGGCAGATCGGCCGGTGTCGCCGTGCGCAGATTTACACAGTCACCCCGCTTCGCTTCAGCAA
>DASPKB010000233.1:0-8960 GCA_035628315.1 Gemmatimonadales bacterium
CTTTCTATCACCCTGCGTGCTGCCGCTGGTCCCGTCTTACGTGGGCTTCCTCACCGGTATGACGCACCCCGAGAGTGGCGTCCGCCGGCGAGCGGCTCTGGCCCACGCACTGCTCTTCATTGTTGGATTCTCGCTGGTCTTCATTCTCCTGGGCGCCAGCGCGACCGCATTGGGGAGGGCCCTGGGACACTACCAGATATGGCTGCAGCGTGCGGGCGGAGTACTCATCATCGTTTTCGGGCTATTCTGTCTCGGCGTGTTCGGCTCCCGGTTACTCACTCGCGAATACCGGCTGCAGCTCGAGCATAAACCAGTTGGGTACCTGGGGTCTGCCCTCGTAGGAATGGCGTTTGCAGCGGGCTGGACCCCATGCATTGGTCCCGTTCTGGGCGGAATCCTCGGGCTTGCGGCCAGCTCGGCCAATGTCACGCAAGGTATGCTACTGCTGGCGGTGTACTCGGCGGGTCTGGCGGTACCGTTCCTGCTTGCTGCAGTGGCGGTGGAGAGCTTTCTGGGCTGGTTTCAACGCTTCCGGCCGTTGCTGCCCTGGGTAATGCGTATCAGTGGAGTGTTGCTGGTGGTGGTGGGACTTCTCCTGTTCAGCGGCGAATTTACTCGCCTTGCCGGCTGGCTCGAGGGTCTGACGCCCGACTTCCTGCGGGCGCGGCTGTAGGTACGCTCTCTTCCTCCAGTTCCTCCTCCATCTGCTGGCGTCGCAGAAGCTCCCAATAGCGTCCTCCGGCGGCGAGCAGCTCCGAGTGAATGCCCCGCTCGACTACCTGTCCATGATCCAGCACCAGAATCAGGTCGGCATCCCGCACCGCGGCCAGTCGGTGAGAGACGATGATACTGGTGCGTCCCGCGAGCGCTCCCCGCAGGCCGCTCAGAATCCGCGCCTCAGTGTGTGCATCCACCGCGCTGAGCGCGTCGTCCAGCACGAAGATCGGCGGGTTTTGAGCAAGTGCGCGAGCAATGGCCGCTCGCTGCTTCTGCCCTCCTGAGAGATTGATGCCGCGCTCGCCGATCAGGGTGTCGAAGCCATCCGGCAGCGCGGGAAGTGCCTCGGTGAGCTGGGCGACGTTCGCCACCTCCTCCAGCCGCCCATCGTCAGGAGCACCCAGCAGGATATTTCTCCTGAGGGTCTCGCCGAACAGAAAAGTCTCCTGCGGTACAAAGCCAACCGCACGTCGCAGGTCCTCCAGTCGTAGATGCCGAATATCAACGCCGTCGATCAGTACGCTTCCGCGATCGGGGTCGTAGGCTCGCACCAGCAGATCTACCAGCGTCGACTTCCCTGAGCCGGTCGGGCCTACGATCGCCAGTGAAGACCCGGCCTCAACCCGGAAGGAGACATCTTGCAGCACCCAACCCCGTTCCCGCGCTCCGGGATAACTGAACCACACCTCACGGAATTCCACCGCACGGGCTCCTGACGCCGGCGGCAAGGTCGCCGGACGAGACGCGCCGGTGATGGCGGGCTGTTCCCGGAACAGTTCATTGATGCGGGCCATGGAGGCGGCGCCCCGCTGCACCAGGTTCACTGCCCAACCCAGCGCGATCATCGGCCAGACCAGCATGGCGAGATACACCCCGAACGCGACGAATTCTCCAACCGACACCACCCCCGACATGATCAGTAGTCCCCCGGCGTACAGGACGACCAGTCCGCTGGCGCCACCCAGCAGGGTCAGCAGCGGATAGAACGCACCCTGCACCCGCGCGAGACTCAGGTTGCGCTGCATATAGGTATTGCTGAGCTGCCGAAAGTGCTCGATTTCCGCGCGCTCCTGCCGGTAGGAGCGTACTACCCGCACGCCGGAGAGGTTCTCATGGGCATGACTGGTAAGCTCGCTGAACTGCGCCTGGATAGCCTGGGAGCGGACGTGAATCAGATGTCCCAGAGTGAGCATTGCAAGCGGCAACCCCAGGAGGGGAATGAACGCCAGCAGCGTGAGCCGGGGACTGATCGTCACCATCGCCGGTGCAATCAGCAGCGCACGTATGGTAGTATCCACCAGGTACATGAGTGCGGGTCCTGCAACCATCCGAACTGCAAGGAGGTCGTTAGTTGTGCGGGCCATCACATCGCCTGTCGGATAGCGGTCGTAGAATTCCGCAGACATCCGCTGCAGGTGGACGTACAGTTGGTCTCGCAGGTCTGTCTCAACGCGCCGGCTGCCGCTGTTGAGCAGCTCGCGCATTCCATAGCGTGCGAGACCACCGGCGAAGGCCACTGCGAGCAACAGCGCTACCGCCTTTTGCACGTCGCCGAAGTCGCCTCCTGCACGCAGCGCGTCGATACCCTGTTGCAGAAAGCGGGGGCCGAGCGTGGCAAAGAAGTTCGACACGACCACCAGCGTAAGGCCGATGATGTACGCCCCGCGATAGGGCTTCAGGTAGGGAAGAAGAGACCGCAGCTCACGCATAGCAGGGCTGGAATGTCACCGGGCAATGGAACCCGAGCAAGCCACAATAAGGAGGCATTGGATGTCGAGAAACCTGATTGCAGCACTCACGATCGCCGCGCTTGCAGGCTGTGGGCCGGGCGATAGAGGCGAGACGGCTACGGCCGACAGCCTCAGTCGTGATCTGCAGCTCGCGCCGGTTGACACGAGTGCCGAGCTGAACGACCGGCCCACAGCCAGCGAACCGGCGCCGGCAGCGCGCACCCCGACTCGGCCCAGCCGTCCAGCCGCGGCTCCGAGGACGTCGGCACCGACCGCGTCGGCGCCGACCACCACGTCACCGGCTGCACCGGCAACCCCGGCCAGCCTGGCGGCGGGAACCAGCCTGTCGGCAGCCACCACGGCAGAGATCCGGTCCCACAAGAACAAGGTGGGAGATACGGTCACTGCCAAAATTGCCGCGGACGTGAAGGATCGTTCGGGGCGGGTGGTGATACCTGCCGGCTCTACCGTGGCCCTCAAGGTTACGGCCATCAAGGAGGCGGAGAACAAGAGCGATACCACCGGCACGCTGACGCTTCAGCCGACTTCGGTAAGCATCAACGGACAGTCGTATCCCATCGCGGCCAGCATCCAGCGGGTGGACACCCGGCTGGAGGGACGGGGTACCAACGCCGGGGACATAGCCAAGGTCGGAGGCGGCGCCGCCGCGGGCGCAATTCTTGGCCGGGTAATTGGCGGAAGCACCAAGGGCGCAGTCATTGGTGGTGTGATAGGTGGTGCGGTAGGAACCCAGCGGGCCGTTGAGACCAAGGACCGGGATATCGTCCTTCCGGCCGGTACCGCGGTGACCATCACACTGGACGAGACCTTCACGCCCAGCTAGCACCAGACCACCTTGTGTGACACCAAGCGTGAGCGGGATTTCCCGCTCACGCTTTGTGCTTCAGTATCCCGAGCCTCCACCACCTCGCCTGGGATCGCTCACACCTTGCCATCCGGTGGGAGTACGGATGATCCCCTCGACGTCTCCCCAGTGACCCCGAACGGATATGCCATGGCCTCGCTGACGCAGACTGTCCAGTGTCTCTGGCAGGAACCCCCCTTCTTCCACCCGCAGACTGTCGGGGAGAGCCTGGTGATGCATGCGGGGTGCTACTACGGCGTCGGCGAGCGACATCCGGTGGTCAATCACGTTGCTGATGACGTGATAGACCATGGTGATGATTCGGGGGCCTCCTGGCGTCCCGACGACCATGTACAGCTGCTTCGTGGGATCCAGTACGATGCTTGGCGTCATGGCGGATAGCATACGCTTGCCGGGCTGAATCGCGTTGGCCCCGCCCTGGACCAGGCCATACATGTTCGGCTCTCCCGGCGAAGTCGCGAAATCGTCCATCTCGTCGTTGAGCAGGAACCCTGCGCCAGTTACGGTAACTGCACTGCCATAACTGTTGTTCAAGGTGGTCGTGCAGCTCACCGCGTTGCCTTCAGCATCGATCACCGAATAATGAGTGGTCGACGACCCGCCACCGGGCGCCGGTCGGAACACCGGTGTCGCCGTAGCCCGGGCGCCGATCTGCGAGCGCAGCTCAGAGGCGTATTCCTTGGAGAGCAAACGGTCCAGCGGATTGCGGACGAAGGCTGGATCGCCCAGGTAGGTGTTCCGGTCGGTGAACGCGCGGCGCATGGCTTCTGCCTCCCAGTGTAGCAGAGCGGCCGAGCCAAACGGGGGGAGTGGGCCGAATCCCTCCATGATGTTGAGGATCTGGCCCATGGTCACACCGCCGGACGAGGCCGGCGGCATGGAGTAGATGGTGTACCCGCGATATGAGATCTCGACCGGATCGCGCCAGATTGCACGATAAGAAGCGAGATCCTCGCGGCTGATGAGCCCGCCGCCACGCTTCATCTCGGCCACGATCAAGTCGGCTACCCAGCCCCGGTAGAATCCTGCTGCACCGCTGTCGCGAATGGCCTCCAGGGTTGCAGCCAGCTCCGGCTGGCGGAAGGTAGACCCCTCGGCGGGAGGTCGGTCTGCGGGGAGAAACGTTGCCCTCGAGGCGGGGAAGAGAACCAGGCGTGCGCTGTCATCGGCGATGGAGAGACTGCGGTATTCATCCACCACGAAGCCGTCACTCGCCAGCCGGATTGCCGGTTCGATCACCGCGGCGAGCGGGAGCTTGCCATAGCGCCGGTGCGCTTCGGTGAGGCCCGCCACTGCTCCGGGAACACCGGCAGACAGATGGCCGGTTACGCTGGCCTCCTCCCCAGCGGCGCGGTACATGTCGCGACTTGCTAGGGCCGGCGCCGTCTCCCGGTAGTCCAGCGCCTGCACTCGTCCATCGCGAGGCCGGATGATCATGAACCCCCCGCCGCCAATGTTGCCCGCCTCGGGATGCACCACTGCCAGTGCAAATCCGACCGCGACCGCCGCATCTACGGCATTGCCTCCCCGCTGTAGAATGTCCCGCCCAACCTGGCTCGCGAGGGGGCTCCCCGAGACGACCATGGCCTCTGACCCGGAGGTCACCCTAGCCTTCCCGAGGAAAGGCCACGAGCCGGATACTCCTGGCAAGGGCGCTGCACCCGAAGCAGGTGTTCGCGGAGCACAGGCGGCACTCAGGGATATGATGAGCAGGGCAGCTGCTGCTGGAAGTCGCACGCTAGACTCCGTCGGGGTGGAGGCGCTGGAGAGTTGCTTCGAGCCTTGAAGTGATCCTAATTTAGCCCGACGCTGACGCCTGGATACTCCTATCCTTTGCTTGCGTGGCTGACGACTACCTCGATACGCGCCTGACCGAACGGCGCAATCCCCGAAGTTCCACTATTGATACCGCTTCAGCGCTCGAGATCGTCGATCTCATCGGCGCGGAAGACGCCACCGTACCGGGGGCCGTTGCCAAGGCTCGAGTGGACATTGCGCGCGCAATCGATCTTGTAGAAGCCGCCTTCCGTGCTGGTGGTCGCCTCATCTATGTTGGCGCCGGGACCAGCGGCCGGCTGGGCGTGCTGGATGCGGCGGAATGTCCGCCCACTTTCGGGACACCTCCGGAAATGGTCGTAGGCATCATCGCAGGTGGCCCCGAAGCCCTGGTGCGATCGATCGAGGGTGCCGAGGACGATATCGGAGCGGCTGACTCGGCGATCGACCGATTGCGGGTGGGCTCCGGAGATGTAGTCGTAGGGATTGCGGCCAGCGGCACGACTCCCTTTGTTCAGGCAGCGCTCTCTCGGGCCCACAAAGCCCAAGCCCGTACTGTATTTCTTTCCTGTTCCGAGCCCCCGCGCCAGCTCGCGGGCGTCTGCGATGTATTTATCACCGTGCTGGTCGGACCCGAGATTGTGACCGGGTCCACTCGGATGAAAGCCGGGACGGCCACCAAGCTCGTTCTCAACACCATTACCACAGGTGCCATGATCCGGCTGGGCAAGATCTACGGCAATCTCATGGTGGATCTGAAGGCGTGGAATGAGAAGCTGATCGATCGCAGCCAACGGATCGTTATGGAGACGACCGGTCTCGATCGCCATGCGGCCCGCGAAGTGATTCAGGCGGCGGCCGGCAACGTGAAAACGGCCATCGTAATGGCTCGTCGAGGCGTCCCCCGGGGTGAAGCCGAGCGCCTCCTCACCGAGCATGCAGGACGGCTGCGCCCTATTGTTGGCGACCCGCCGCCGGTGCGCGGCAAATGACCGAGCTGCCGAGCCTGGCCATTGGACTCATGTCCGGCACCTCACTGGACGGCATGGATGCCGCCCTGGTCCGGCTGGAGGGTCCCACCCACGCGCACCTGGTCGACTTCGTGACTCGTCCCTACTCATCCGACGAGCGCGCCCGGATTCGAAGCGCCCTTAATGGTGCCGGGGCCGCGGCCCTGGCCCGGCTGCACGTGGAGCTCGCCGAGTGGGCGGCGGATGCGGTCCAGAAGCTCCTGGTGAAAAGCAACGTTCCGGCTTCGCAAGTCTCCTTGATCGCGTTTCCCGGACAAACCATCTGGCACGAGCCTCCGGTAGTCTCCTGGCAGTTGGGAGAGCCGGCAATTCTCGCGGAACGCTTCGGTGTCCGGGTGGTGAGCGGGTTTCGCGCGCGGGATGTAGCGGCCGGGGGCCAGGGAGCGCCGCTGGTACCCATGGCTGACGTGCTGCTGTTTGCCGCTCCCGATGCGCCTCGAATTCTGCTCAACCTCGGCGGCATGGCCAATCTCACATTTGTAGAGCGTCGCGCACAGGATGAAGGCGTGCTGGCCTTCGATACCGGCCCGGGGGTGGCGCTCATCGATGCCACGGCGAGGATGGTGGACAGCAGTTTGAGCTACGACCGGGATGGGAGAGTTGCCGCGCGCGGCACAGTCAACGAGTCTCTGCTGACAGAGTTGCTGAGCGATCCGTTCTTTCGCACCCCACCGCCCAAGAGCACCGGTCGCGAACGGTTCGGTGATCAGTACGCGGCCGAGCTTTACCGGCGGGCGCCCGGACCCGATGCGGTGGCCACGGCTGTAGAGTTGACCGCCCGCACCGTAGCGGCTGCGGTAGGGCAGTGGACTCCGCCTGGCGTAGAGGTAGTCGCCTCCGGAGGTGGCTGCCATCATCCCGGTCTCATGGCCTCCCTCGCACGCCACCTCGGCGAGCGGGGTCAGCACCCGTTGCGACGATTCGAGGAGCTGTTCTTTCCGGGAGACGCGAAGGAGGCCGTCGCCTTTGCTCTGCTGGGTTACCTCACTCTTCACGGCCAGCCGGGAAATGTTCCTTCCGCTACCGGAGCCGGCGGCCGTCGCGTGCTCGGAGCAGTCACCCCCGCATGACAGCCGAATCAGCTGCCCGGATTCCGGCCCGGCTCATACTTCCGGCGCTCCGGTCCGAAGCGCTGAGTGGATTCGGTCATGAGGCCGGACGTATTGCCGACGCACTGGAGATAGGGGTTGGTGGGTTCATCATCTTCGGTGGGACTGCGGAAACGGTTCGCCGGCTGACGGCCGATCTCCTGAGGCGAGCCGGCCGTCCGCTGCTGCTGGCCGCCGATCTGGAGCGCGGTGCAGGGCAGCAGATCACCGGACTCACCGAGTTCCCGCCCCCAATGGCGTTGGCGTCATTGGGTGATCCGTCCGTGGTTCGCTGGGCCGCGTCGGTGACGGCGCAGGAAGCCAGAGCAGTAGGGATCAACTGGATCTTCGCCCCGGTGGCCGATCTCGACGTGCTGCCCGACAATCCTATCGTGCAGACCCGATCCTTCGGAGAAGATCCCAATCTGGTGGCCACCTGCGTGCGCCAGTGGATCGAGGGCTGTCAATCAGCCGGAGCGCTCGCCTGCGCGAAGCACTACCCCGGGCACGGAAGGACAACCTCGGACTCACACATCACTCTGCCTGTGGTGGAGGCTCCGGCTGCCGCGCTTCGGGAGGCGGACCTGTTGCCGTTCACGGTGGCAATCGAAAGCGGGGTGGCCTCCATTATGACCGCGCACGTTGCCTACCCTACGCTGGACGACTCGAACCTGCCGGCGACCCTCTCCCGAAGGCTCCTGGGCGAGCTACGCACAACATCGCGGTTCGATGGATTGATCGTCACCGACGCGCTGATCATGGATGGAGCGTTGTCGGGGCGGAGAGAGTCCGATGCCGCGGTGCAGGCGATCCAGGCCGGCGCCGACCTGCTGCTCTACCCCAATGATCCGCGGCGGGTCCGGGACGCTTTGGAAGCGGCGCTGGCCAGCGGTAATCTGGCGCGCGATCGCCTGGAGGAAGCGCTCAACCGCTACGCTCGCGCGCTCGCCGCCGCTACAGCGCCCACGCCTCCCGTCACCCGGGGACCCTATGACTCGTCCGAAGCACTGGCGGATGCGTTGCTGAGTAAGGGGATGGTGCGGGGCTCGCCTCCGACGCTGGTCGGTCCACTGGATCTGGTTGTAGTTGACGATGACATCGGCGGCCCTTTCCCCCCGGGGCCAACGGACTACATCCACCGCGCACTCGGCCCCGAGTGGATCGGCCGCTACTCCGGCGGGTCCCGAGTGATTCTGGTGTTCGCCGAGCCGCGGGCCTGGAAGGGACGCTCGGGGCTGGCCGATGCGTCTCGCGAGGCACTCGCACACCACGCGGTCGGGGCGGACCTGGTCGTCCTATTCGGTCATCCTCGTTTGCTGCAGGAGATGCCGACGCGCCCCCCCGTGCTCCTAGCCTGGCATCGCCAGCGCCTTATGCAGCAGGCTGTCGCGCGGTGGCTGGCAGGCCGTTTCACCAAGCCCTAATTCACGCACGAACGCTGCGACGCAGCCGGGGGATCAGAGCAAACGCGGGAAGCCCGAGCGCGAAGGTCAGTAGAAAGTAGTTCGCATACCCCAGATGTTCCGCGAGATTCCCTGAGAGATCACCGGCAATCCAACGAGTAAGCGCCAGCAGCGCCGAGAGCAGAGCGAACTGGGTTGCGGCATAGCGCTTCTCACACACCGACATGAGGAACGCCAGGTAAGCCGACGTGCCCAACCCCGCTGCGAAGCTCTCGAAATAGGCCGCACCCACAACCAGAGTCTTGGGATCGATCGCTCCGGTTCCGAGC
>DASPKB010000234.1:0-5309 GCA_035628315.1 Gemmatimonadales bacterium
GAGTTTTCGGTAAGGTCAGGCCGATTCTTAAGGCACCTGTCCACCGGAATCATGCGCCGCTGAGTGATTGTAACCTGCCGTGGTGACCGGGGCCAGACCCGGAGATTGCGCGCCGCGGTGGTGCGTAGCCAACTCAAGAAAACCCCTGGATATCCGATCCTTTTCTCAGTTCTCTTGCCTCCGCCGGGCCTCCTACTCTCTCGGCGATCAGGGTTTGTCCCACGAGGAGCTTAATGCCCACGATCAGCGTGCCCGATCGTATCCTGGTAGTCGACGACGACGCCTCGACGCGAGAGGCGGTCGAGACTCACCTGGTGCACCGTGGCTACGAAGTGATTACCGTTGCCGCGGGGCAGGAGGCTCTTGGAATCCTGGCGCGCCAGAAGATCTCCTGCATGGTTGCCGAAGCCCGCTTGTTTGGAACCCCGGCTGGTGAGCTGCTCTCCCGTTCGCTGCAGCGCGATCCCAACCTCGCCGTGTTGGTGACCGGATCTCCGGCCAGCGTGGAAGACGTGGTCTCTTACCTCCAGTACGGGGCCATGGACTACCTCAGGAAGCCGTTCGACCTCACCCACCTCGAGGCGGCACTGCAGAAAGCTCTGCGGCGCAGGGCCGACCTCAGCCGGGAACGGACGATGGCCGGTCTGCTAAAGGATGAGGTAGTGAATCTCGGGGCCGAGCTGGCCCGGGAGCGAGCCAAGGTTAAGAACCTGACGCTGGCCACTCTTGAGGCCCTCGTCGCTGTGGTCGAAGCCCGTGATCCCTGGTTCGTGGGGCATTCGCTCCGCGTCGCGCAGCTGGCGGCCTCCATCGCCGCGGAGACCGGTCGTACCGACGAAGAGGTGGAGCAGGTGCGGCAGGCCGGGCTCCTCCACGACATAGGAATGATTGCGGTTCCCGAAGGCATTCTATCGAAAGAAGGCCCTCTCACCGCAACCGAGTTCGAGCAGGTGAAGCGTCACACCGTGGTTGGCTCCGAGATCCTCTCCACTTTGCCTCACCTCGGCGTAGTAAGCACCTTCGTACGCGGGCACCATGAGCGCTGGGATGGAAATGGTTACCCCGACGGGCTTGCCGGGGAGGCGATTCCGTGGGGCGCCCGGGTGATCTGTGCCGCCGAAGTGTACGATGCTCTGGCGACGGCCCGGCCCTACCGCGAGCAGCTGGCGCCGGAGCTGGCGGTGGAGCGCATGCGCAGTCTTATAGGAGGCCTCCTGGCGCCTGACGTCCACCAGGCCCTGTCTGCCGTTGTTGAGAGCGGCGCCGCCCTGGTTTTTGTTGCCGACGAGCGGAGTAAGGAGCAGAGCCTCTAGTCTCCCGCAACTTGCCGGTGACCTTGGCCGTTTTCGCGTATTCCACCCCTTCAGGGCCTACCGTGCCAGGCCAGGCCAGTGCCCGGCAATGGTCGCTTGGCCCGTCCCACCTCCGTAAGTCTTTGCCACACTGACAACTAGGCGGCTGCTGCAAATTGTTGCAGCTTGCCACTGCATTCCCCGGCATTGGTGGTACAGCCGTTGCCTTCACCTCAGGCCGAGACGTTGACGAGGCGCTTTCCGCTTGTTGTCAAAAGCCTGGAGCGTCCGTGACCCCCGACCACACTCGGCCATGGAATTCCCGATGTCCGCCACCTCTGCTTTCGCTGGGTTCGCCTCATGACCGCGACGCCCATTGCCCACGCCGAGGATCGTACCGAGGCACTCTGGGCCCGCTATCGTTCTGCGGGAGATCCCGACGCCCGCGCTCAGCTTCTGGTCCGCCATCTCGGACTGGTGCATCACGTCGCTCGTGAGGTATCGCGCAGAATTCCTTCAGTAGAGCTGGGTGAGCTGGTGAGCGCGGGTGCGCTCGGCCTCATGAAGGCGCTGGACAGCTTCGATCTGAGCCGAGGCCTGGCATTCAGCACCTATGCCGTACTTCGGATACGAGGCGCCATTCTGGACGACCTGCGCAGCCGGGATTCCACTCCTCGCTCGGTGCGCGTAAAGCGGAGACGAATCGAGGCGATATCCTCAGCGCTCGAAGCCCGGCTCAATCGGGCGCCGACACCGCAGGAAGTTGCGGATCATCTGGGTATTGATCTCACGACCTACTGGAAGTGGAAGGACGCCGTCGGCGTGTACGCCGAAGCCGAAACGCCGAGGCCCTCGCATGGACGCCGCTTCTCCCGCGACGCCGAGACCCACGCGGATCCCTCGGTGACGCTCCCGACCCAGAAGCTGGTAGAATCGGAGCATGTCGCCCATCTGCGGCAGCTGATCTCCCGGTTGCCGGAACAGCAGCGCAAGGTTCTGGCGCTCTACTACTACGAGGAGCTGAACCTTCGCCAGGTCGGTGAAGTGTTGCAGGTGAGCGAGTCGCGGGTGTCGCAGATCCGGAGTCAGGCGCTCAAGCGGCTGCGGGAGGAACTAGCCAACTCGACTGAAGGGGCCGCCTAGACCCCAATTTGCGCCGGCTGAGGCGTGCTCTCAGCGTAGTGGCATGCCGCAACGGTTCCCTCGACTGGTCTGAGTCGGGGGACCTCGGTGCGGCATCTTTCATTCTTGGCCGGATGGAAACAGCGCGTGTGAAAGGGGCAGCCGGGAGGCGGATTAGAAGGACTGGGGAGATCTCCGCTCAACACGATCCGGGTGCGACGGGTCTCCGGATCCGGCTCCGGTACGGCGGAGAGCAGGGCCACTGTGTAAGGATGACGGGGATTCGAGAGCAGTTGGTCCGTCGGACCTTGCTCTACGATGCGTCCCAGATACATCACCGCGATCCGCTGGGCGATCTGCCGCACCACGGCGAGGTCGTGGGCAATGAACAGATAGGACAGGCCCCGCTGCTGTTGAAGGTCCGCTAACAGGTTCAGCACCTGGGCCTGTACTGATACATCGAGCGCAGATACGGGTTCATCGCAAACGAGAAAGGCCGGCTCCACCGCCAGCGCCCGTGCGATTCCGATCCGCTGCCGCTGCCCACCGGAAAACTCATGAGGATAACGGCCGGCGTAGCTGCGATCGAGCCCGACCTCCTGCAGCAAGGAGCCAACTCGCTCAGGTATTTCCTTTTTAGGCGCCAGCCGGTGAATCTCGATGCCTTCTGCAATTGCCGCACCCACGGTCATTCGGGGGTTGAGCGAGCTGTAGGGATCCTGAAAGATGATCTGCATCCGGCGGCGCATCGCGCGCAAGGCCTTACGGTCGAGCGCGAAGAGGTCCGCCCCATCGAAGTGCGCGCTACCGCTGGTTGGCTCCTGCAGCCGCAGAATAGTCCGACCGACCGACGATTTGCCGCACCCCGACTCTCCCACCAGTGCCAGCGTCTCGCTCCGACCAACCTCGAACGACACGCCGTCGACGGCGCGTACCGGAGGAGCCGCGCGGCCGAAGAGGCCGCCCGCATGGTAGTACTTCTTCAGGTCGCGAACGCTGAGGAGCGGAGCGGAAGGCGCGGGTGCTGTCATCGGCGCAGGTCCGAGGGTCCGGGCTCAGCCAGCCAGCAGCGCATGCGGTGATCCGGCTCCACCGGAAGAAGCGGCGGCTCGAGCTCACTCTTATCGAAGGCCTTGGGGCATCGGGGACGAAAGCGGCAGCCGCTGGGCCACGCAGAAGGTGCCGGCACACTGCCCCCTATCGGGGTAAGGCGCTTGAGCGGACCGCTGATACGGGGGACCGACGCGAAGAGTCCCTGAGTATACGGATGTGCGGGGTTGGCGAAGAGGCGTGCGGTCGAGGTCTCTTCAATGATCTGCCCGGCGTACATGACAGCGACCCGGTCTGCCCGGCCGGCGACGATGCCGAGATCATGGGTAATCAGCAGCACGGCCATTCCCCGGCTGGCGCGGAGCTTGTCGAGCACCTCCAGGATCTGCGCCTGCACCGTTACGTCGAGCGCGGTAGTTGGCTCATCGGCGATGAGGATTTCCGGCTCAGCGGCCAACGCGATCGCAATCATCACTCGCTGTCGCATCCCTCCGCTTAGCTGGTGCGGATACGCCTGTAACCTGCCGGCGGGGTCAGGGATGCCGACCTCCTGGAGCAGGTGCAGGGCCCGTTCCCGGGCCTTGCTTCGGGGCATGGAGAAGTGGGCGAGAATACCCTCCATGATTTGATTGCCTACGGTGAAGACCGGATTCAGGCTGGTCATCGGATCCTGGAAGATCATTCCGATTTTTCTGCCCCGAATTCGCCGCAGCGACTCGCCCTTGAGGGCGAGCACGTCATCGCTGCCCAGGAGAATCCTGCTGCCTGGCTCGATTCGCCCCGGCGGCGGCACCAGTTGCAGCAGCGCGAGGCTGGTCAGACTCTTTCCGCACCCGGATTCGCCCACGAGCGCGAGGGTCTTTCCCCGCTCCAGGGCAAAGCTGACTCCATCAACCGGGTACACCCGAGCACCCGACGCAGAGGGGAAGGAGATCCGAAGGTTCTCGACTTCGAGCACACGGGTCATGTGTTGCGCGGATCCACGGCGTCACGCAAAGCGTCGCCGAACAGGTTTGCCGACAGCACCGTCAGAACAATCGCGAGGCCCGGAAAAATCCCCGCCCAGGGAGCGCTTACCAGTACCTCTCGCGATTCGAGAACCATGCTTCCCCAGGAAGGCGTGGGCGGCTGCACGCCAAGGCCGAGAAAAGAAAGCCCGGCCTCCAGCAGAATCACGTCGCCCACGCCTAAAGTTGCCGCCACGAGCAGTGGGCCCAGGGTGTTGGGCAGCAGATGACGAAGAAGGATTCGGCTGCGACGGGCGCCCATGGCCTCGGCGGCACGCACGTACCCTTCCTCTCGGAGCCGCAGCACCTCTCCCCGGACCAGCCGGCTGGTGGCAAACCAGCCGGTGGCCCCGATCAGAAAGATTAGCGCTGCCAACGGTACCCGCTCCCACACGGCGAGCACCAGAAGCAGTATGAAAAGCCGCGGGATAGCGAGGGCTCCATCAACCACACGCATCAGGCTGGCATCGACCACTCCACCCCAGTATCCCGACACCAGTCCCACCAGGGCCCCAATGGTGGCGGAGAGTGCAACAGCCAATAGAGCAACGCTCAGAGACACCCGAGCTCCCGACACGACGCGGGAGAGGACATCACGGCTGAGCTGGTCAGTTCCGAATGGATGGCCCAGTCCCGGTGGCTGACTGCCTCCGAGAATGTCGGGCTGCGCCAGAGGATCGGGCAGCATCCAGGGGCCTATCAGTGCGGAGACTGCCACAACGAGCAGGAGGATGGCTCCGATTCTGCCCCGGGGGTTGCGCCAGGCGATTTCAAAGATGGCGAAGGCAGGACTCACGCAAGGCGCACGCGAGGGTCGAGAACAGCATACGCCATCACA
>DASPKB010000235.1:0-6271 GCA_035628315.1 Gemmatimonadales bacterium
GGAGCCGGCCTCGCCTACTTTCTCGACCCGGAGCGCGGCACAGCTCGCCGAGAGCACCTGGCACAGCGTCTCGGTCCGCTGTGGGAGGATGCCCGCGAGGCGTTGCGTTCCGGTGCCAGCGAGCCGGCTCGCGCTGAACTCATGCGCTACGGTGCCCGCGCAGGTGATCTGCCGGGGATGGGTGCTGTATCGCTGGGACCGGCCACCGGCGGATACAGGTCGGCCCTCGCAGATAACTCGGTCCTGCGGATTGCCGGGATCGTTGTCGGGCTGTATGGACTGGCGCGGCGCGGCCCCCTCGGCGCCGTGCTGCGAACGGTAGCCACCGGGCTGCTCGCGCGGGCTGGCGGATACGGAAGTGGAGGAGCGGCTTTGGGCTCCGACCGCCGCCGGGCAGTTGACATTCAGAAAACATTGTACATCGAAGCCCCGGTGCAGCAGGTGTACGCCTTCTGGAGTAATTACGAGAATTTCCCCCTCTTCATGTCCCACGTACGCGAGGTTGAAGATCTCGGGGGCGGCCGCTCGCGGTGGAGTGTGCGGGGTCCGGGCGGGGTTCCCATCGAGTGGAACGCCAGACTTACCCAGCAGACTCCGAATGAGCTGATCGCATGGCGGAGTGAGGCCGGCTCCATGCTGGAGAATGCGGGCATGATCCGCTTCAGCTCTAGCGGCGCCGGCACCCGGGTCGACATCCGGTTGTGCTACCATCCGCCGGCAGGCGGAGCCGGTCAGGCTGTTGCCGAACTGCTTGGGTCGGATCCCAGATCCAAGATGAACGATGACCTTGGGCGCATGAAAGCGCTGCTCGAGGCAACCACGAGGAGTGAGTCACATGGTCAAGAATCTCAGTCGTGAATTCGCGACAATGAGTGATGATGAGCGCCGTCGATTTGCGATGGAAGAGGAGGAAGGCAGCCGGGAACACCCGGCGGAGCTGGTATTCGACGAGCCCAGGAACGAGGACAACATGGGGCCGCAGTATTCGAGCATCAAGCAGGAAGTGGCCGATCCGGAGCACCGGGACGGCATGAGCGCTCTGCTCGATGACGAGCAGCATGAACGAGCCGTGCGGGAGGCCTCGGGCAAACAGAATCAGCCGGAATCCGCGGACGACTAGTCGGAAGTAGAGGGCAGTTACGACGGGCAGGCTGCACGCTGAGCCTGCCCGTTGTCTTTGCGGGTGATCACGGTCACCGCAGTACCCCGAATTTTCAGTAAAGGTAGGCCAGATCATGGATACAGCCGATACGGACAGCGAAGGACAGCGGAAGATGGGTACACGCATCCTGAGACGAAAAACCGACAAGCTTCAGGCTGTGGTAGCCGCAGCAATAGGAGTGGCGTGGGCTGTGCGGCTCCTGCGCTCTTCGGGCGACTACACCTTCCAGGGCAGAACCGTGCTGATAACCGGTGGGTCTCGGGGTCTCGGTCTCGCGCTCGCCCGGGAGATGGCCTGCCGGGGAGCACGGCTGGCAATCTGCGGCCGGGATACGGATTCGCTGGAGCGGGCACGGGCTTCTCTCGCTCGCGCCGGTGGCGAGGTATTGGCGGTGCCCTGTGATGTCGCCGACCGCAATTCGGTGGAGGCTATGGTGGAAGAAGTCCGCCACAGCCTCGGCCCTATCGACGTCCTCATCAATAATGCGGGCGTTATCGAGGTGGGTCCGGCCGAAACCATGTCGGTAGCCGACTATGAAGAGGCGATGGGCACAAACTTCTGGGGTATGCTATACCCCACTCTGGCGGTCCTGCCGGAAATGCGGCAGCGGAAGGATGGACGCATCGTCAACATCACCTCGATTGGTGGAAAGCTGGGAATCCCCCATCTCCTGCCCTACAGCGCGAGCAAGTTCGCCGCAGTGGGATTTTCCCAGGGCCTCCGCACAGAAGTGGCCGCCGACGGCGTGAAGGTCGTCACTGTGGTGCCGGGGCTGATGCGAACCGGGAGTCCTCGGAACGCGGTCTTTCGGGGCCAGCATCGATCGGAGTACGCCTGGTTCAGCATCAGCGATGCTTTTCCCGGACTTTCGATCAGCGCCGAGTCCGCCGCACGGCGCATTGTCGAAGCCTGCCGGCGTGGCGATGCGGAAGTGCTTTTCCCGCTGAACACTCGGGTGGCAACGATAGCCAACGCCATTGCTCCCGGTTTGACGGCCACCTTGCTTGGCGTGGTCGACCGCCTGCTTCCCGGGCCCGGTAATCAACCACGCGGCCGGCGTCGCGGTGCAGATAGCCAGTCCTGGCTCTCTCCTTCCTGGCTAACGCATCTGGGAGATCGAGCCGCCCGCACCTACAACCAGATTGCTCCTGCCTCCGGCAGGGATAGCTGAGCAACGAGCACAAGACAAAGGATTGATTCATGGCACAGACATATGACGGCGTTCTTTCGGACGAGCGTTGGGAAAATCTCCGCCGGCCTGACTCCGAAGACGAAGGCGTAAACGTGGGTAAGACCGAGCGGGTGGTTTCAGTCGTGGCGGCAGCCGCGGTAGCAGCTGTCGGACTCCGCCGTAAGCGGCTTCGGCCTCTGCTGCTCCCGGTTGCGGGAAGTCTCTTCTCTCGAGGCGTGACTGGTCGCTGCGCGGTGAACCGGGCCTTGGGGCGAAACAGCGCCAAAGGGTCCCGGGTAAGCCCGGTGGCCAGCGTCCGGCGAGGCGAGGGGACCAAGGTCGAAAAGAGCATCATCGTCAATCGGCCGGTCCACGACGTTTACGAATTCTGGCGTAATTTCGAGAACCTGCCTCGGTTCATGGACCATCTGGAATCGGTCACTGTAATCGACGAGAACCGCTCGCATTGGATCGCGAAGGCGCCTGCCGGGACTCGCGTGGAATGGGATGCCGTCATCCACAACGAAGTCGAGGGCGAGCTGATCGCGTGGCGTTCACTTCCAGGGGCCGACATCAACAACGCCGGCTCGGTGCATTTCAGTCCGGTAATGGATGAAACCGGCCAGACCGAAGTTCGGGTGGTGCTAAGCTATGAGCCTCCGGCAGGGAAGGTCGGCGTTGCGGTTGCCAAGCTGCTGGGTGAGGAGCCCTCGAAGCAGGTGGCCGATGATCTGCGGCGGTTCAAGCAGGTCATGGAGGCAGCGGAGATCACCGTCAACTCGAAACCAGCCGGTCGAGTCTGAGGCGACGTGGCTACACAATCGCCTCGCATTACCTACGACTGCATCATTGTGGGCGCGGGGCCGGCGGGATTGAGTGCGGCCTTGATGCTGGGTCGCTGCCGCCGGTCCGTACTGGTCTGCGATATCGGGAATCAACGAAACGCCCGATCATCCGGTTTGCACAGCTATCTCACCCGGGACGGTATAGCACCGGGTGAGTTTCTCGAGATTGCCCGAAGCGAGGTCGCGCGTTACCCGTCGGTAGAGTTCCGCAGCGTCGAGGTTCTGGATGCCACAGCATCGTCTGATGGGTTCCGGGTCGTCTGTGCCGACGGCAGACAGCTTTCCGCCCGAAAGCTCCTGCTCGCGACCGGTGTGGTAGACGAGCTACCCGAGGTTGAAGGTCTGACACCGCTGTACGGAACCAGCATTCATCACTGTCCCTACTGCGATGGGTGGGAATGGCGTGATCAGCCACTCGCCGTCTACGGGTGTGGGGAAGAAGGAGTGGCACTCACGCTGGGACTCACGGTCTGGACCGACGACCTGGTGCTCTGTACCGATGGACCCAGCCGGTTGTCCGAAAAAGACCTGGAGCAGCTGCATGCCCAGGGTATCGAGGTGCGCGAAGACCGGGTCGCCCGATTGGAGGGCACTGAAGGCCAGCTCGAGCGGATTGTCTTTCAGACAGGTGAGACGCTGGCCCGGCGCGCCCTGTTTGTTTGCTCCGGACAACATCAGCGAAGTGCGTTGGCCCGAAAGCTCGGGGCGCGCTTCACCAGCAAGGGAGCGGTGGACACCGGCAGCTGCGAGGCAACCGAGGTACCCGGACTTTACGTCGCCGGTGATGCGTCTAAGGAGGCCCAGTTCGTCATCGTGGCGGCTGCCGAAGGAGCGGAAGCCGGGATGGCCATCAACAAGGCGCTATTGAAGCAGGATCTGGCTCAGAAGAGGAGCTCAACGCCGAGCCGCACGAGGCGCGGCGGTCCGTACGCGAAGAGGGGCTGAGTAAAGTCCCGGGCCGCCGCCTGATACAACGGAAACAACTCCTCCCGTCCCCGGATGAAACCGTCCCCGTCCAGGTCCCCCTCGGGGCGATAGTATATCGATTCATAGGGGATTTCTTCCGGATGTGCCGCGTAGGCCGACTCGGCCATTACGTTGATCGCATTTTCATCGGCTACCGGAACTCCGGTATCCCGCCGGACCGACACGATGTTACGCCGGTTCAGCACATTCCGCATATCCAGGTAAATCCCGCCCCTCATACCACCGAGCCGCAGCGGTCGGCGGACCAGCAGGTCGAGCATGTTGGTCCAGGGCAGGCGCGAATCGTTGGGTAAGCCTATGAGCGTATCGCCGAGGGCATCGGTGCGGGAGAACGGCAACCCACTGCTGAGTCGCAGAATTGCGGCCGCCTCGAACCCACCGAGTGCTCTGACCCCAAACACCTGCGGGCCGGCACTGTCCGAGAATCTGCTGCGGAGGACGACAGTGAAGCTGTGGCGCCGATCGTAATCCAGGGCAAACTCAGCGCGTGCTGGACGGATGGTGTCTCCCGTTACTGGATCGACTGAGATCAACCGATTCAGCAGAAAGGCATCGCTAGCCGTCGCGGTGGCGCTCTGGAGGGTGTAGGCGAGCCGGCCACCGAAGCCTCCACGTAAATCCCGCTCCAGTATGATTTCGGCGCCTTTGACGCTCCCGGCATCGGCATTTCCGAAGATGGTGGAGTCGGGGTCGATTCCGAGAGGCACCGATGCCACCAAACCGTCCAGCCGCTTGATGTAGGCGCCGATACGCAAGGAAGTCACTGGCGTGGTCCGGACCCGTACATTGAACTCGTACTGCACGGCGTCCTCGAAGCCGATGTTGGGGTTTCCCCGGCGAAAACGGCCGGTGCGAGTGGTGTCGTCAAACGCAGCGTCCACCAGGTATTGGTAGTCCGGCGCCTGCGCGAACCGGCCGTAGCTCGCCACGAAAGTCGCACCCCGGAGCACCGTGGAGATGGCGAACCGGGGGCTCAGCTTCCGGCGAGAGCCGCGCGATTCCGCTGCCAACTCACTACCGGCATTGAACTGGTCGTAACGCAAACCCCCGGTGAAAGCCAGGTCCGTGATCCGCACCTGAGCTTCCAGGTAGGCCGCTGCGCTTCGGGGAGAGAATCTGGATATGGCCGTTGGTGGAACGCTGTCGCCGAATCCCACCGGCAGGTGGCCCAGGGCCCGCTGATAGGTGCGTACCTGCTGCCGCACTAGTTCACCACCGAAGTACAGGTCCACGCGCTCGCCTGCGCCATAAGTGGCATCCAGTTGACCGCGAGTCTCGCCGAAGCGACTCCACCCCAGGCTGCCCCGCGAGGCACCACCCAGGAAAAAGCCGGGCACTCCATAGGGAGATGCGGTGCTGAGCACCGGAATTCCCAGGCCCGCAATAGGTTGGTCGGAGGGCAACTGGTTCCGGGCGAGATCCTCGCCCACGAAGTGGAATGGGCTGCCGGTCAGCGCCCCGACGGCGTAATCAACCTCACCGTTCAGCGTGCCTCGGATGAAGTCACGGCTGAACCGTCCAATCCGGAGATCCACGATGAGCGGCTTGCGGGTGCCGGGCCCGCTGGCGTACTGCACATGGCCGGACAGGAGATTGCCACGGAGCCGTTGAGCGGGAGCAAGATCGATGTCGTACTTGTAGGCCGGGTCGTAGAGTAGGCTCTGGTCGGTGCTGTGCAGCCCAAGCGCTCGCAGGGTGAGCCGGTCGGTAACCGAATAGGTGATCTTACCGAGCCCGCTCCACTGCTCACCACTGTTGTGCGGCAGCAGGATGGGCGCAGTGCTCCGGGGGTCGCGCGGATCTGCAGGAGCAGGGGCGTTGATCGGGTCGGCCTGCAGCCGTCCGCTGAGATCGATCGCCGCTACGGCACCAAGACGGCCTGCCAGCGGTCCTCCGGCTTGCGCTACGAACCGGTCCAGGCCCAGATCCCAGCTTCCACCCAAAGGCCGGTCGGTTTCATAACCCACTCGTCCTTCCCACTCTTCGCCCGGCTCCTTTGTCACCACATTGACCAGTCCCGATATTGCCTGGCCATATCGGGCAGAAAATCCGTTAGTGATTAGCGAGGCCTCACTCAGCACATCGGGGGGAATGATCAACCCGAGG
>DASPKB010000236.1:0-6934 GCA_035628315.1 Gemmatimonadales bacterium
AACCTCTCCTGACACCCTGCCGCCTTCTACTATAGATATACGAGGAGTGAGGATATCTCCGGCGACAGTAGCGGTCGCCTGGAGCTCCACTCGCTCGCTCGCATGAATGGCACCGTTGACCTGCCCTGCAATGACTGCCTCCTGGGTGTGCAGGTCCCCTTCGATCACCGCACCCTGTGCGACGAGCACCTGGGATCCGACCCGGACGGTACCGCGGACCTTCCCCTCAATTCGAACGACACCCTCTGTCTCCAGGTCGCCAATAACTGTCATGTCGCTGGCAATAATTGAGAAGGGCACGTGATCCGTTCGCCGGCGCTTCAACTCATTGCCCTGTTCATCCCGCGCCTGTCCGGAGAAGATGCCCATCTAGCGCCCCTCCTTTACCAGCGTGAGCGGATCCAGCGAGGAACCGCGTTGTCGAATCTCGAAGTGCAGGTGCGGAGCCGTGGAGCGGCCGCTGTTCCCGCTGAGTCCAATCACTTGACCAGCAGCGACGGTGTCTCCGAGTGTCACTAAAATGCGGGAAAGATGTCCATACATCGTATGGTACTCCTCAGGATGCTCCAACAGTACGAATCGGCCGTATTCCGGATCATCGCCCGTCTGCTTAACTGTGGCGCCCCCGGCTGCGCGGACCAGACTCCCGATCGATACGGCGATATCGACGCCGGGATGGGCCTCGTTCCGCGCGCTTGCCTTAATTTGGCCGCGGGTCATGTAGCCGGACTCCTCGAGCGGCCACAATCGGGGACTGCTCGGCCCCGAAGGCAGGGTAACTGCGGACGCCAACCGAGCCCGGATGGCAGGAGCAACCGGCAACTGGGACGTCTTGCTGACCGGATCCCGTATGATCTCGCCGCCCATCATCTGGCGAACCTGGGCGTAGCGCGATTCGGCACTATCCAGCGCCGCGGACAGTTCTCGTACTCTAGTATTCTCGGCGCGAAGCCTCACCAACTCGCGTTGCATACCAGGCACCCGTCCGGCCGCGGTCACTAGCGGGCCGTAGAGGGCGGTGAGGAGAACGAGCAGCACTCCAACTGCCACAGCCGCCCCGGTACCCAGGCGAAGCGCCCAAATTGGAATGCGGAAGGTGCGGGTCTTGGTTGTTCCATCCCGCTGAATCACCAGAGTGATAGACCGGGAACGTTTCTTCCTCCTCATCCGGCGAAAGGCTCGCCCAAGACTAGCTCCAGCACTCGAGCGAGATCGTCATTGGAGTAGTAGCTGATGCTGATGAACCCGCGCCCCCGCCGGCGAGAGGTGACCCGCACATCCGTCCCCAGTCGCTTCCGCAGTGCATCCTCGACTCGACGAACATCGGCACTCGGCATCTTCTGAGGCGCACGCGTCGGGGCGGAAGCTGGGGCGGCAAGCGGCGTCGGCGCCGCCCCGCCGTTCCCTTTCGCGCGCGCCTCCAGCTCCCGTACCGACCATCCGTTATCAACCGCTTCCCGGGCCAGGCTGATTTGTTCTTTCTCCTCAGTGACCCCGAGCAGAGCCCGGGCGTGCCCCTCTGACAGCTTTCCTTCCTGTACCAGCTGCTTGACTTGATCCGGAAGCTTGAGCAAGCGCATCAGGTTCGCCACCGTCGAGCGATCCCGACCCACCAACCGGGCAATCTCCGCCTGGGCCAGCTGAAACTCGCTGCCCAGCCGCTGATAACCTGCCGCCTCATCGATTGCGGTGAGATCATCGCGTTGCAGGTTCTCGATCAAAGCCAGGGTGAGAAGAGTACGGTCATCGACGTCCTTTACAATTGCCGGAATCTTGGGCCAGCCGAGACGCTGCACGGCTCTCCAACGCCGCTCTCCGGCAATCAGCTCGTACCGACCATTACGCGGACGCACGATGACCGGCTGCAACAGACCCGAGGCTTCGATGGATGCCGCAAGCTCTACGAGCTCAGCCTCATTCATCTGGGTTCGGGGCTGCATCGGGTTGGGCAGTACACTCGTTACAGGAAGCTCTCGCATCGCGCCGGCGGCCTCGGCCTGCTCGCGGGAAACCGAGCCCAGCAGAGCCTCGAGTCCTCTCCCTAAACGCTTGGTTTCACTCATGGGTCGTTACCTCGGGCAGCGGGTCAGTCTCAGACTCCTGATCGGAACCGTCGGTCACAACAGATGCGGGTTGCGTCATCTCAGTGCCCTGAACCGAAGGCGTGGTTTCAGCGCCATCGGCTGGGAGTGAAACGGGCTCAACCGCAGCCGGCGCAGCGGGAGAGGCCGCCGAGGCTACGACTGCGGGAGGTTCCGTAATGGTGACGTGGGGATTTTCGATTCGGCGGAGAAGCTCCTGAGCCACCGCCAGGTAACTCTTGGCTCCTACTGATTGCGGATCGTAGAGGAGGATGGGTTTTCCGAAACTAGGCGCTTCTGCCAGGCGAACATTTCGCGGGATGGGGGTGGAGAACACCTTGGCCCCGAAGTACTCCTTGGCATCCTCCGCGACCTGGCGGCAGAGATTGAGCCGAGCGTCGTACATCGTGAGGAGCACACCATAGATTGCTAAGCTCGGATTGAAGTTTTGTTGCACTAACCTGACAGTGTTAAGAAGCTGCGATATCCCTTCTAGTCCATAGTACTCGCATTGAATCGGGATGACGACGCCGTTAGCCGCGGCGAGCACATTCAGTGTGAGCAATCCTAGCGACGGGGGACAGTCCACAATGATGTAGTCGTAGGATTCCTCCAAGCCGCTCAGCATCTGCCGGAGCATTGCCTCGCGCCGATCTCGCCCGACCAGCTGAAGCTCCGCGCCGACCAAGTCCTGAGTTGCCGGCAATACCGACAGGTGCGGTATGGCACTGACCGAGAGGATCGAGTTAGCGGGCGGCTGGCCTTCCACCAGCGACTCATATAACGAAAGCTCGACCGTCTCCTTCGCAATCCCGACGCCGCTGGTGGTGTTGCCTTGAGGGTCCGAATCCAGGAGGAGCGTTCGACGTTGGGCGAGTGCCAGAGCGGCGGCCAGGTTGACGGCGGTAGTGGTCTTGCCGACGCCGCCTTTTTGGTTTGCAATCGCGATGATTTGGGCCATGAGTAGCCTTATGGCTTCAAGTTGGGAACTAGCAACAAGTTACAGCTTAACGCGCGTGAGGGGGGCTGGTGCGTTGGTGGACCGCGTGATCGGCGGCCGGCACAATATAGGAGATTGTGCTGGAGGTGCAATCTTTGTCTGGACGGACCATCTCATCGTGATAATCCGCTACTAGTCACCGGCCATCCTTTCCTGAAATTCTCCTTGGCGGCATGACATAGCGTGACGACTTTGAGGACGACGCTTCAATAGAAATTGCGGCGGGGATGGCGTGCTCAATACTGGCATTAACCACAGAGTACCTCCCATCTACCCTGCAGACGGTCAGGTAGGTTGGTGCGCTCGACACTCGGATAGTACTGCGATCGCGTCGGAAGCACGCGCGGTCACGCGGTCACGGAATGTTTGTACTAGAGTGGGTTCATGGTGGCATGTCGCTGCGAAGAGAGGCGAAGACGGTTGCGCCAGCGATCAGAGTTTCACGTGAAACTCACCTCCTTTGTTTCACGTGAAACAGGAGCAGCAATGTCGCGGCGGCGCACCAGAGCAGCGACCAGACATTGAAGATCGCTGGGTGATACGCCCGGTATCCTCCTGGCTTGCCCGAGGGATGTAGGGCGTAAGGCGCTGAGTTTTTGGCGTGCTTCAAAGGATAGGCTGAGCAGCTCCCCGTATACCAGATCCGAGGGGATCGCCAAGTCGTCCATTCGAGCCAATCTTTCTGCGCTAGACTGCTCCTTTGCGAGATAGCCCGAGTACTTGAATTCGATGTCAGCCCACTGGGTCGCCTCGGAAGGAGCACTGATCCCTGCTGCTTCTAGCAGTGGTTTGAGCGGCACCTCAGGCCGACGGGCAAGGTCGGCGATTCTCATCGGCTCTCTGATAGGGCTCGAGTCGCTTCTCTCCAAGAGAGGATTTGCCAATGCGGGAGAGACGCTGGTCAAAGCTGCGGTGTTTCGAATCTGCTCCTCGGCATCGAGCCGAGCCTCTGCAGTTTTGCGCTCGTCCTCGCTAAGAAGGCGAAGACGATCTGCCAAAGGATAGAGCCGGCGGAGAGCGTTGTCTTGGCGTAGCAGAAGCCGGAACTCTGAACGAGATGTGAAGAGCCGGTAAGGCTCATCTACCCCGCGCGTGACCAGATCATCTACGAGAACGCCCAAAAATGCTTGATGCCGCCCGACTGCTACCATCTCGAGACCGAGAGACCACCCTGCAGCGTTGATTCCCGCAATTGCGCCCTGACCGGCAGCTTCTTCGTAGCCCGTGGTGCCGTTCACCTGTCCAGCCATGAAGAGTCCCGGGATCACCCTTGACTCCAGGTAAGGAGTCAGCTGAGTGGGAGGGTAGTAGTCGTACTCGATGGCGTAACCGGCGCGTGTCATCCGGGCTTCTTCCAAGCCGGGGACGCTGTGTAACATCTCGAGCTGAACCTGGGGAGGAAGGGAAGTCGACAGCCCGTTCACGTACATCTCAGTTGTGTCCAGGCCTTCAGGCTCCAGGAAGATCTGGTGCCGCTCCGCAGCAGGGAACTTGACGATCTTATCCTCGATCGATGGGCAGTATCGAGGGCCTCGACTGGAAATGGCGCCGCCATAGAGCGCAGATTCATTAAGGTGCCCGGCAACGATCTCCTGCAGCCTGGCTCCAGTATGGGTGAGAAAGCAGGGACGCTGTTCCGGAAGTTCTGCTCGAGAATAGAACGAAAATCGGAAGTTCTCGGCCTCACCGTCCTGCCGCTCAACGCGATCGAAGTTGACAGTTCGTCCGTCTACTCTTGGTGGAGTGCCCGTCTTGAAGCGCTGGGGCTGCAATCCTAAATCATCCAGTTGCTCTGCTATCGCAATCGCCGGCGGGTCGCCTGCGCGGCCAGCCGGAATGCCTGTCTCTGTACCTTGATGAATTCTCCCCCGTAAAAAGGTCCCGGCCGTTAACACTACAGCCCTAGCCCGAACCCGCTGACCATCAAGTGTCTTGACACCATCGATACAGCCATTGCGCAGTATAAGAATACCTACGGTGCCCTGGCTGAAGTGAATCTCCGGCTGCTCCTCCAGAACCCGACGTACGGCCTTTCGGTAGAGACTGCGGTCGCACTGAGCTCTTGGCGACCAAACGGCGGGTCCCTTGGACCGGTTCAGCATTCGAAACTGGATGCGACTCAAATCGGTCGCTCGCCCCATGACGCCGCCGAGCGCATCGACTTCTCGCACTACTGTCCCCTTGGCAATTCCGCCGATGGCAGGATTGCAGGACATTTGACCAATTGTTTCGAGGTTCTGGGTGAGCAGGAGGGTTCGCGCACCTCGGCGGGCGGCCAGAGCTGCAGCCTCAGAGCCGGCGTGTCCACCACCGATTACAATGACATCGTACTCCATAGCCCTTCGCTAGTTACAGCGTTGCAACAGCTTTACTGCAGCTCGCCCAACCTAGTGATTCGGAGAACTTCAGCGCGGGGAATGACCAGGTGCCGGTGTTGGGTTTTGATCCCGAACTTAGCGGTTTTCTTGAGGTATTCGTCTTTGGAGGTGTCCCCACTCTCCTCGTGGACGCCGACGTCGAGCATGTGCACGCCCCGATCATCCTCGCTGTCGTAGCGGCCCACATAGGTTCGGCTCCCGTTCGTCTCCACCACGACTGTAACGCCGTGCAACTCCGCATGACCCGGATGGAAGACGTGACCCGACATCGCCGCGACCCCCTAGACCGCGGCGCCGCAGTGCTTGTCGAATGCAGCCGTGAGGTCCGCCGCGATCGCCTGCGGAGACCGCCCCTCGATTTGATGGCGGTGGACGAAATGCACCACCTCTCCATCTCGTATCAATGCCATGGAAGGACTGCTGGGCTGATACTCGCCGAAGTACTGCCGGGCGCGCGCAACCGCCTCCAGATCCTGGCCGGCAAACACCGTCACAACCTGGCGAGGTACGATGGGATGCTTTAATGCCAGCGCCAATGCCGGTCGAGCGTTGCCGGCGGCGCAACCACACACTGAATTGACGAACACCAACATGGAGCCGCGTTGATCGCCGAGGGCGGCATCCACCTCAGCTGCAGTTGTCAGCTCCTTGGCACCCATCCGCGTCATCTCTGCTCGCATTGGTGCCACCAAGGCGGGATTGTAAGGCATCAGCGTACTTTCTCTTTTTAGGTAGTTCTACTGTTTGGATGCTGTCTTTCTACTGCTCAGTTGAGACCACCGCGTTAGGCTGGTCCAGTGCCGCCCGAAGAGCGTGCCAGGATAGGCTCGCACATTTGATGCGGATCGGAAACTCGGAGACACCGGCAAACGCCGCGAGCTTACCCAGTGACTTGGCCTCCCCAGGCGGGAGCGAGCCGGTGACCAGGCGGTGAAAACGATCAAAGAGGTCTTCGGCTTCATCTCGGGTTTTTCCCTTTACAGCCGCGGTCATCAACGAGGCCGAAGCACGCGAAATTGCACAGCCTGAACCCTGAAAGGTAGCATCCTCGATCCGGTCGCCTTCCATCTTCAATGAGACGGTCAGCCGATCTCCACAGAGCGGATTGTTCCCCTCCACTCGCCGATTGGCGTTCTCGAGTGGACGGTAGTTCCTGGGCGACCGATTGTGGTCGAGGATCAGGTCCTGATACAACGCTCTTAGGCTCGACATTATCTGAACATCTCTGCGACACTACTTACCGAGTCCGTCAAGACGTCCACTTCCCGGGGCGTATTATAGAAAGCGAAGGAAGCACGAGCGGTAGCGGAAACGCCGAAGTGCTCCATCAGGGGCTGAGCACAATGGTGGCCTGCCCTTATAGCTACTCCGGCATCATCCAGAACAGTTCCGATATCGTGGGGGTGAACTCCCTCAAGCGCGAATGACAAGATGCTGGCCTTATGCTGCGCATTACCGAAGATTCGGAGACCCTC
>DASPKB010000237.1:0-3187 GCA_035628315.1 Gemmatimonadales bacterium
CGCTGGTACTCGTCGGTGTACGCGAGGGAGGAACCTTCAGGCGCGATGATAAAGGAGAAGAACCAGCCTCTGTCTTCGGCGGGAACGAACTCGCGCTTCAACGAGCGAAATACCAGCACTGCGCTGAGCGTTACCAGCGCAGCCACGCCTACCACGATCAGCCGATGGGTCAGCGCGAACGCCAGCGTGCGAGCGTAACCGGAGGCGAGCCGGTTGAAGCCGTTCTCCAGAATTCTGTAGAACGTCCCATGTCGAGGCGGAACCCGAAGAATCTTGGCGCAGAGCATCGGGGTGAGGGTGAGCGCTACAAATCCGGAGATGATGACCGAGCCGGCCACCGCCACGCCGAACTCATTGAACAACCTACCAGTGGACCCCTTGAGGAAAGCGAGTGGAGTAAACACCGCAACCAAAGCAATTGTCGTCGAAAGTACGGCGAAGGCTATTTCGCGGGTGCCGTTGATCGCAGCCTCTTCAGGTGATTCACCCAACTCCTCCTGATGGCGGTACGCGTTCTCCAGAACGATGATGGCATCATCTACCACGATGCCGATGGCCAGGGTGAGCGCGAGCAGCGTAAAGTTGTTGATCGAGAAGCCCATGAAGTACATGATGGCGAAGGCCGCTACGATCGATGTGGGAATGGCCAGACCGGGGATGATCGTTGCCCGGAGGTTGCGCAAGAACAGGAAGATGATGATCACCACCAGAAAGGCGGCGATTATCAGAGTCTCCTCCGCTTCTTTGATAGAGCGCTTGACGAAGATCGACTGGTCGAAGGCCGGGGTGAGCTTCACTCCTGACGGGAGCGAGGCCTGGATGACAGGCAGCTCCTCTCGGATGGCATCGGCTACCGAAATGATGTTCGACTTGGACTGCCGAATGACTCCGATGGCGACCGCCGGCGTCCCTTTGAACCGGAGCGCGCTCCGCTCGTCCTCCGGCCCCAGCTCAACGCGACCCAGATCCTTGAGTTTGACGAGAACTCCATCCGTGTTGCTCACGACCAGGTTCCCGAACTCCTCGGGGGTCTTGAGCTCACCCAGCGAACGCACCGTGAATTCCCGACGTGCCGATTCAATCCGTCCGGCGGGCACTTCAACGTTACGGGTCCGGATCGCTTGCTGGACGTCTTGAACCGTGAGCCCCCGGGCGGAAAGCTCTGATGCTGACAGCCAGACCCGCATGGAGAACCGCCGCTCGCCGAAAACCCTGGCCTGGCCCACCCCGGGGAGCGTCTGCAGCCTGCTCTTTACGAGCCGGTCGCCCAGATCCGAGAGTTGCAGCAGGTCGTAGTTTTCACCCGAAAGTGCCAACCAGAAGAAGGGCTGGGCGTCGGCATCCTGCTTGGCCACCACCGGTTCCTCAACGTCCTCCGGCAGGCGCTCCCGGATTCGGGCTACCTTGTCTCTAGTGTCCTGCGCCGCGGCCTCGACCTCACGCTCGAGGTTGAACTCGAGGGTGATGTTGCTGACTCCTTCGCCACTGGAGCTGGTGAGGGTACGAAGCCCTTCCACCGTGCTCAGCTCCTCCTCAAGGATGTCAGTGACTGCCGACTCGACCACCTGGGGGTTTGCTCCAGGTAAAACCGTCGAGACCGACACAATCGGGGCATCCACATCGGGAAATTCACGGACAGCAAGCTGGGTGTAGCCGATAGCCCCGAAGAGCACCAGCGCAAGGCTGAGCATGCTGGCCAGCACCGGCCGGCGGATGGAAAGGTCCGAGATTTTCATGAATTCAGTCTCACGTCATTGTTCAGGTACAGCACCTTCCCGCGCGGCGAAGCCTCTTCCTTACGGGAGAGTCCGCGATAGGATTCAGCCTGCGACATCAACGGATTTGCAGATGCGTTAAATTCGTGCTGCGCTAACCCGGGAACGATGCCGCCAAAACTATCCAGTCGCCAGCAGGCGCAGTTGGCCTACTTGGAGCAGCTGCCGCCCAAGTTTCAGCGGATGCACAACGTCATCGAGGAGATGGCGGGGCTTCGTGCCGACGAGACCGTCGTGCGCGGGTTTGGCCGGATCCTGGATGAGATCAAAGGCAACGCCAGCCAGCTCAGCCTCAACGCCCTGGCAGAGACGGCCGGGATCATGGGAACGATGCTTCGTAGAGGCGGGGGACTGCAGTTCAGGGTACGCGGGCTTCGGGAGCTGCTGGGGAGTCTCAAGTCGAACTATGATGCTGCGTTACGCGAAGCCACCACACCTCAAGAGCCGGAGACCCCCGAGGCGTCGTCCTAACGAGTTTGGCGCTGGCGCCGCGCAACCATGCGGTCGATGAGAGGACCACACATCAGCACGATCATGGCATTGATGAGGCCGCCGATGAGAGCCGACACAAACGTGAGCGCCCCCAGTATCAGCGCAGCCCCAATCGAGGCTAACAGCACCATAACCCAGTACATCACATCCTTCTCCTGATGGTTGTTGCCGGATCGGATCAACTTTAGCGGGAGGCCGGCGGCGGCCGCAAGCCTCCGAACCCTCTACCAGGGCATTATCTCATGAACCTCAAGACGCTGGGTCTCTTGCTCGCAACGATCGCGTCCGGCAGCACTTCCTTGACCGCCCAGACCAGCGAGACCAGTCCGGCGCGGGCAAAGCCGGACGCGGATGCCTGGCCAGCCGGCTGGACCGCCCGGCCTGATGCCGGTGGAGATCGGAAGCAAATCAAGTTCGTCACCATGGAGCCGGGGTATCATCTCACGCTTGGACCTGCCACCATCCTCTACCGGCAGGAAGACCAGGTAGACGAACCCTTCCACAGCATGGCGACCTTTCATCAGATGAAGAAGCTGAAACACGCCGAGGGGTACGGGCTCTTTATGGGAGGCCAGAAGCTCGATAGTGATGGTCAAGCCTACACCTACTTTCTGGTCCGGGCAGACGGGAAATTCACGATCAAGCGTCGGCAGGGTGATAAGGTTGCAGAAGTTGTGAGCTGGAAGTCGCATCCGGCGATCAAGCCGGCGGACAGTGCCGGCAAGGCCACCAACGCTCTCGAGATCGATGCCAAGATCGATCCCACTCGAGTGAGCTTCAAGGTGAACGGGCAGGAAGTCCACTCGCTTGCGGCTGCTCGAGTTCAGACCAAGGGAGTTGTCGGTTTGCGGGTAAACCACAACCTCGACCTGCATGTGGAAGAGTTCGCCGTCCACAAATAGTCGACTGGGAGTATGACG
>DASPKB010000238.1:0-13053 GCA_035628315.1 Gemmatimonadales bacterium
TACCCGCGCGGCAGACTTCAGTGCCTGGTACAACGAAGTGATCGCCCGCGCGGAGCTCGCCGACTACAGCCCGGTGCGCGGCTGCATGGTCATCCGCCCGAATGGTTATGCCATCTGGGAGCAGATGCAGCGGGCGCTGGATCAGATGTTCAAGGATACCGGCCACCAGAACGCGTACTTCCCGCTCTTCATTCCGCAGAGCTTTCTCTCGCGAGAGGCCGAGCACGTCGAAGGGTTCGCCCCGGAGACTGCTGTGGTGACCCACGGCGGGGGCAAGCTGCTGGAGGAGCCGCTCGTCGTACGGCCCACGTCCGAGACCATCATCTACGCAATGTACGCCAAGTGGATCCAGAGCTATCGCGACCTGCCGCTCCTGATCAACCAGTGGGCCAATGTGGTGCGCTGGGAAATGCGAACCCGATTGTTTCTGCGAACCACCGAGTTCCTCTGGCAGGAAGGCCACACGGCCCATGCCACTGAAGCCGAGGCAGAGGAGGAGACCCTGCGCATGCTCGGGGTCTACCGCACCTTCATGGAGCAGTGGATGGCCATGCCGGTAATCACGGGGCGAAAGACCGACAGCGAGCGGTTTGCCGGCGCGCTCCGGACTTACAGCTGTGAAGCACTGATGCAGGACAATCGAGCGCTGCAGGCGGCTACCAGTCACAACCTCGGCCAGAACTTTGCCCGAGCCTTCGAGGTCACCTTCCAGACCGCGAACGGCGACCTGGACCACGTGTGGAACACCTCCTGGGGTGCATCTACTCGTATGATTGGCGCGCTGGTGATGACCCATAGTGACGATCTGGGTCTGATTTGCCCGCCGCGGCTGGCCCAGTACCAGGTGGTAATCGTTCCAATCTACAAGAGCGATGCCGAGCGCACCGCGGTCGTAGAGGCCTCCGACCGGCTCCGCAAGGAGCTGGCTGCTGCCGGTGTCCGGACCCACCTCGACGCGCGGGAAGGAATGAAGCCGGGGGCCAAATATTATGAGTGGGAAGGTCGTGGTGTCCCGTTCCGCCTGGAGATGGGCCCACGCGATCTTTCCTCGAGCTCAGTAGTGATGGCACGAAGAACCGGGGGACCCAAGGAAACCGTTTCCCTCGACGGTGTCGTGAGCCGGCTGGTCGTCGCCATCGATCAGATGCAGGAGGATCTGCTCAAGGCCGCCCTCGACCGCAGGGAAGCCGCCACCCTGCGAGGCGCCACCAAGGAGCAGTTTATCGCCAGAATGGAAAACGAGGGTGGCTTCGTCTACGCAGGGTACTGCGGCTCCGCCGCATGTGAAACCGAGATCAAGGAGCAGACCAAGGCAACCATCCGCGTGCTGCCGGACCCCGAGTTTCGCTCGAAGACGGCACCGGCTACTTGCATGTGGTGCGGGCGCCCGAGTGTGGCCGAGGCCGTGTGGGCGAAAGCGTATTGACGCCGCCACGCGCGCCGGGTCGGCTGATCGATCTTTTCGAAGACGCCGGCCTCTCGCGCAGCGCCGGCGTCCTCCGGCTTGGCGGTGTGTCGCTGCCTGACATCGCCAGCCGAGTCGGCACTCCAGTCTTCTGCTATAACGCAGAGGCAATCCGCGCCCGGTATTGTACCCTCGACGAGGCGTTGTCGGCGATTCCTCACCGGATCTGTTTCGCCGTCAAGGCCAACAGCAATCTCGCGGTGCTTCGGATTCTCCACGAGCTCGGCGCCGGGGCCGACATCGTTTCTCTTGGTGAGATGCGCCGGGCCCTCGCTGCGGGATTTCCACCGGAGCACATCGTGTTCAGCGGGGTGGGGAAGAGTACCGATGAGATTGCCGCAGCGGTCCAGGCCGGCATCGGGCATCTGAATGTCGAGTCCAGGGAGGAGCTCGAGTTGGTCGGCCGGGTGGCTGCGGCCGAGAAGAAACCCGTATCAATTGGAATCCGGGTGAACCCGGACGTCACCACCGACACCCATCCGTATATCTCGACCGGCAAGAGCGGGATCAAGTTCGGTCTTCCCACTGATCAGGTATTGCCCGCTGCGGAGTACGTGTTGAGCCACCGATGGCTGGAGCTGCACAGCCTGGCCATGCATCTCGGCAGCCAGATTGTTGATGTCGATCCGTTCCTGCAGGGAATAGCGCGATTAACCGAGCTGATCCAGCGTCTCAAAGACGCCGGGGTCGCATCGCTCGAGGTGCTGGACATCGGTGGTGGTCTGGGCATTCGCTACGCAGAGGAACGCACTCTGGAAGCCGCGGATTTTGCCCGGGCGGTAGTCCCCCGTCTCCAGTCCACCGGGTTAACCATCTACCTCGAGCCCGGCCGCTTTCTGGTGGGCAGCGCCGGTGTTCTGGTAACTCGCGTGCTTTACCGCAAGCACTCAGGTGGCAAGGAATTCATCGTGGTGGACGCCGGCATGAACGATCTCGTTCGGCCCAGTCATTACCAGGCTTACCACGAGATTGTGGAGCTGGAGGAGCACGGCCGGCCCTCCCGGCGCGTAGATGTGGTCGGGCCGGTTTGCGAGACGGGTGATTTCCTGGCGCTTGACCGAGTGCTCCCGGCAGTCGAGGCCGGAGAGGGACTGGCAGTGCTCGGTGCCGGAGCGTATGGGTTTGTCATGGCTTCGAACTACAACAGCAGGCCCCGCCCTCCGGAGGTAATAGTAGACCGGGAGAAGTGGTGGGTGGCTCGACCCCGGGAGCTGCTGGACGAACTCTTTCGAACGGAGCAACTGTCCCCCTGACGCAGACCACCTCCGTGGCGTCACACCACGATGGCATTCTGATCATCGATTTCGGGTCTCAGTACACCCAGTTGATAGCGCGCCGGGTCCGCGAGGCCCACGTGTACTGCGAAATCCATCCTCCTTCACGAACTGTGGACTGGATTCGGCAGTGGAACCCCAAGGGGATCATCCTCTCGGGCGGGCCCAATTCGGTGTACGGGGAAAGCGTTCCCACCGCCGACGCTGAGCTGCTCCGGCTGGGAACTCCGGTCCTGGGGCTCTGCTATGGTATGCAGCTGCTGGCGCATCTATCCGGGGGCAAGGTGGCCCGCGCCAACCGCCGGGAGTATGGGCGAGCCAGCTTGAAGGTTGAAGGCGGACGGCTGTTTCGAGGATTCGGACAGGGCGAGGAAACACCGGTCTGGATGAGTCACGGAGATCACGTGGACGAGCCGCCGCCGGGGTATACGGTCACGGCATCCAGCGTCAATTCTCCCGTCGCGGCTTTTGAGCACAACCAGCAGCCATTATACGGTGTCCAGTTCCACCCCGAGGTGGCCCACACGCCTCGCGGCGGCGAGATCCTTAACAACTTTCTTTTCGAAATCTGTGGCTGCACCCCTGACTGGACCCCAGGACACTTCGTGGAGAGCGAAGTTGCCCGGATTCAGGAGCTGGTAGGTCCCACAGCCCGGGTGATCTGCGGTCTTTCGGGCGGGGTGGACTCTTCAGTCGCCGCAGTGCTGGTGCACCGGGCAATTGGTGACCGCCTCACCTGCATCTTCGTGGATCACGGACTGCTGCGGCTGCATGAGCGCGACCAGGTGGAGCAGACGTTCCGCCGTCATCTCGGCATCGATCTCAGGGTAGTGGATGCGCGCGCGCGCTTTCTTGAGAAGCTCGATGGCATCACCGACCCGGAGGAAAAGCGCCGCCGCATCGGCCACACCTTCATCGATGTGTTCGAGGCTGAGGCTCGGGCAGTGGGCAAAGATGTAGGCTTTCTGGTGCAGGGAACGCTGTATCCCGACGTCATCGAGTCACTTTCCCCGCTTGGGGGCCCGTCCGTGACGATAAAAACCCACCACAATGTGGGTGGCTTGCCCGAGCGACTGCCGTTCAGGCTGCTCGAGCCGCTGCGGGAGCTGTTCAAGGATGAAGTGCGGCAGGTTGGACGGGAGCTGGGACTGCCGGAGGAAATGGTTGGAAGGCATCCATTCCCCGGACCGGGCCTCGCGATTCGCATTCTGGGAGAAGTGTCTCCCGACAATCTGGAGATGCTCCGGCGGGCTGATCACATCTACACCGAAGAAATCCGCGCGGCCGGAATCTACGACGACATCTGGCAGGCTTTCGCGGTGCTGCTCCCCATCCGTTCGGTCGGGGTTCAGGGGGATGGCCGCACCTACGACCAGGTAATCGCGCTACGCGCAGTCACCAGCCGGGACGGAATGACCGCCGATTGGTATCCATTTCCCCCCGAGGTCCTGGCGCGGGTATCAAACCGGATCGCTAACGAGGTCGACGGAGTCAATCGCGTGGTCTACGATGTGAGCTCCAAACCTCCGGCAACAATCGAGTGGGAGTAGGTGGGGAAGATGTGTAAGCGGTAAGCGGGTAACTGGGGTAGGTGGCAGAATTGGTGGAGCCGCGGTTCAGCGGCTGATCAATGTCAGCGAGCGCCGCCGCACCTGCACTTCGCCATCTGGAGCGGTGATCCGCACCTCCACCAAATAGTCACCCTTCTTCAAGCCATCCAACCGCACGGTCCGACTGGCCCTAATGATCGGTCCCGCGGCCTGCTCCTCGAAGGACACGGCAACCATCGGCCGACCGCTGCGGCGGCGTCCCGCGTCTCGAAAGATGGTGATCTCGTGGCGGTAATTCTGGTCCGCCGCCGCCCCGGCCACCTCGTAGTAGACCTCAACCTCCGAGCCTTCCCGAAAAAGCGACGAAGGGGCCAGCAGGACCCTTGTGCCGGCTGGGTTGATCCAGGACACCGCTCTCTCAGGGGAGCCCAGAGCTATGTCGCTCAGTGAGAGGGCACGCTCACCATCATGACCCACCAGCACGGAGCCCCGGGGGAGGACGACACCAGCGCTATCGCCTTGCTGCAGTGCTGCCCGATAAGTCCAGTGCCCCGGCGGAATCGGAAACTCTACCCTCCCTACGATGTGCTCCAGGTCTTTGAGGGGTTTCCTGAGATGAATTGCTAGGGTCGTATCAAGCTTTGCCACCGCCACGTCATTCCGGTCCAGAGCCACAAGTCGTACGCGGATCGGGTAGTCCACCCCAGCCTCATGTCTCTGCCATGCAGCGCCGGGTGCGGCAATGCCAAAGACGAAATGTGCGATCTGTCCTCGTGCGTTCTGCCCCACCGCGATCAGATCAGCGAATACTCGGAGCCTGGTTCTGAAGCTGAGCTCGTAACTATCGGTAGTCGTACCGACGGCGATGCTGGCCGAGCCGATGTTGCGCTCTCGGGCGGCCGCCCGGGCGGATCCGTAGCGGCCCCAGTTAAGCATACGCCCGTACAATGGGGATAAGGACTGGCGAGAGAGAAGCAGCTGGTCTCTCGGCGCGTCGGCTGCCCCGCGCAGGTCCAGCACACTCTCGACCAGGCGGTAATCATATAGGTCGCCCCCGCCATTTTCGTCGTAGCCGGCGCTGAAATGAAAGAGGAGGTCGCCCTCGGCGCGCACGTAGCGCCAGGACTCGTTCGGCATAGTCCCGTAAACAAAAGGCCGCAACCGATTAGATGGCTCGCCCTGCCGAACGTAGATGATGCCACGATCGTCCAGTTCCACGCTGCCGGAGCGAAAAGCGTCGTACCACCCATAGTAGCGGCGGCTCACGGTCAGGGGAAAATGGCGGCGGGCATGGAGCAGTCTTCGGTAGTGTTCCCGAAGCCGCTCACCTTCCTGGCGAAGCTCCAAGTAGTCCCGGTCCGTCCAGAAGCGGTGCAGGAAGTTCGCACGCCGGGTGCCCGTCTCGCTGTCGAATGCTCTCAGATTGGAATCCGCCGCGATCAACTGGAGATCGGCACGGTAACCGGCGACGGCATCGGGATCGTCCAGGGCGGCTCCCTGGTAGTAGGCCATCTCCCCCTCAGGATGACCGAGCGCCAGCCGGGTGCGCGCCAACTCGAGCAGCCCGACCGCGCGATTGTGGTCGGTTGCCAGGTAGCGCTCGAAGGCTGTAGCCGCCTTGGCGAGCCGACCGGCCGCACGGGAGACCTGCCCCCAGGCGAGGAGAAGATCAGGTGCCGCAGGCCTCGTAGCCTCCGCTACCCGGTCCAGCATGTCAGCCGCGCGCGTGATCCGAGCGGTGTCGAGCAGGGACAGTTCCACTTGCGCCAACGCCAACGCGGCAGGAACAGACCGGACATCAGCATGCAGTGCGCGGGCGTAGTGGTCGGCTGCCCGCTCGAGGGTGCCCACTCCTACGCGGCTGCCCAGCCGCAGCCGGTCCCGCATCTCCCACTCGGAGCGCGCGGCGTAGGCGATCCCCATGCCGTACCACGCATCGGCTCGGCTTTCGTTATCCCGAGTCGCCCGCCGGAAGTGCTTGAGTGCTTCACTGTAGTCTGGATCGGCCCCGAGCTTACCGAGGCGGAGAGCGAGTACCCCGGCGCGAACCGGGTCGCCCTTGCTTTGCCTCACCATTCTTCGGACCTGGCTACTGTCTACAGTCGTAGCAAGCGAGTCCTGTAGAAGCTGGAACCGGGCAGTGGATGGGGCAGGGGCGACCATCTGCCCCGACAGGCGCGAGACCTGACAGATCAGCAGGCAGAGCAGTGATTGGGCGACAAGTCTGGCAGGCATCCACCCCCCTCCCTCCTCTGACGCTTATCCGAGGAGCCCTTACACTCCCTTCTCCTGGAGAAGCCGGAAGAAATCCTCAGGGGTCCGGAGCGTGGCAAGGCGGTCTGGCACGTCGGGCTCCTTGGAGAACTGCGCGATCTTGCCCAGTACCGGAAGGTACTGGTTGGAAATCTCCAGAGGTGGAGCGACAATCAGAAAAAAGCTGAAGACCGGCTTGCTGTCCACCGCCTGGTACTCCACTCCCTCCGGGCGGTGGCCAAAGGCCACCCGCAGCCGGTTAACTACCAGCGAACGGCAATGAGGAATGGCGATGCCGCGGCCAATTCCGGTAGATCCCAGGTTTTCCCGACGCTGTATTATCCGAAGCAACGTGCCGGAAGATCTCTCGTCCATCCGCAGCAGACCCACCATCTCCGCAAGGACCTCCTCCTTCGACTCTCCCCTGAGGGCGAGGGTGATCGAGTCTGGAGTGAAAAAGTCCCTGAGGTACATGGCTGGGGCAACCTAATTCCGCCTGATAGGCTAGTCAAAGCAGCGTAACGACTCGTTCCCCAAGACATTCCATTGCTCGCCGACTCGCGGCCAAGTATTTTCTCGCCATGCAGTTGCCCTATCCATCCGAGCATTCTTTTCCGCTGATTCTCGCCCCTATGGCGGGAGTTTCCGAGGCACCCTTCCGTCAGATTTGCCGGCGGATGGGCGCCGACGTAGTGCTGTCCGAGTTCCTTTCTTCCGAAGCAATTCGGCGGCGCATCCGGACTACGCTCGAGGGTGCCGAATTCGAACCGGTCGAGCGCCCGATCGGTATCCAGATCTACGGCTCCGACCCCGGAGCGATGGCAGAGGCCGCGCGCCTCATCACGGAGCATTACGCGCCGGAATTCATCGACATCAACTTCGGATGCCCGGTGAAGAAGGTGGTGCAGCGCAACGGCGGCTCGGGTTGCCTCCGCGACATGGATCTGGTTGAGAAGATCATTCGCGCCGTGGTCTCTGCCACTCACCTACCTGTCACGGTGAAAACCCGGAGCGGCTGGAACGACCAGACTCGAGATCCCGTATCGATCGCGCTCCGCATGCAGGATGCGGGTGCCCGCGCGTTCACGCTGCATGCGCGCACCCGTACTCAGATGTTTTCCGGCAAGGCCGACTGGGACGAGATCGCCCGGGTGGTTGAGGCATTGGATATTCCGGTCATTGGCAATGGCGATCTGGAGACGGCCGCTGACATCGTTCGGATGCGCCAGCATACCGGGTGTGCCGGCGTGATGGTTGGACGCGGTGCGTTCGGAAATCCCTGGCTGTTCCGGGACGGCCAGGCCCTGATCGCTGGCGCGCCGTTGCCTCCGTCTCCCGAGGCTGCCGAGCGGTTTGCGGTGGCCCTGGAACACGCCCGGCTCGCCATCAGGCTACAAGGAGACAGCCGCCGCACCGTCCTGGAGTTCCGCAAGCACCTCGGGTGGTATACCCGGGGCCTTCACGGGTCGAGCGCCTTGCGCCAGCGTCTCTTCCAGATCGAGTCGATCGGGGAAGCAGAGACCATCTTCCTCGAGTATCTCGAACCGTACGCCCGGGTGGCGTGACCGCCGAGCAGCTCGAAGCCCTCCTAGCTGAGGTGGCCGCCGGCCGCATGGCTCCACGGGCCGCGCTCGAAAGCCTCCGTCACCTCCCGTTCGAAGACATCGCATTCGCCCGGATTGATCATCATCGGGCGCTCCGGCAAGGCCACCCCGAGGTCGTGTTTTGCGAGGGGAAGACACCCGAGCAGGTTGTGGCAATCTGTGAGCGCCTCGCTGCTGCCAGCGGATCGTTCCTCGGCACCCGCGCCACCCAGCCTATCGCAAGCCTTTTGCTGGAACGCTTTCCTCAGGTCGTCTGGAACCGGCTTGCCCGGACCGTGCATCTCCCTTCCTCGGCTCCGAAACGGCAGCCGGTCTCCTCGGACATCGTTCTGATCGTATCCGCGGGGACCAGCGACCTCCCTGTGGCAGAGGAAGCGGCCGTAGTGGCCGAGGTCTTCGGCCATACGGTCGAGCGGCTGGTGGACGTTGGAGTCGCCGGAGTGCACCGGGTGCTCGCCGCTGGCGAGCAGCTTCAGCGCGCCAGTGTAATCATCGTCGTCGCGGGCATGGAAGGAGCTCTCCCCAGCGTGATCGGCGGACTGGTGCGGGTGCCTGTGATCGCGGTACCCACCAGCGTCGGGTATGGGGCCTCATTTGGAGGACTCGCGGCGCTGCTGGGAATGCTCAACTCCTGCGCCGCCGGCGTGACGGTCGTGAACATTGACAATGGCTTCGGTGCGGCAGCGGCCGCCAGCCGGATTTGCACCCGATGACCGTGCAAGCGGTAATCAGCAGCGTGACACCGCCATTCACCTGGGTGGACGTGGTGCATCCGAGTCCGGATGAGCTGGCGGATGTCGCACGCCGATACAACCTCCATCCTACCTCGGTGGAAGATTCTCTCGAGCCGGAGCATCTCCCGAAGTACGAGCGCATCGGGGCCACCACCTTCATCATCGTCCGGGCCATGGACGAGCACGCAGCTCTGGACTGCTCTTCAGTTCACGAGATGACTCGGAAGGTGGCCATTTTCTATGGGCCCGAGTTCCTGATCACAATCCACCGCAGCGAGCAGCGTTTTCTCACCGAGATAATGGAGGATTATCGGGGCGCTGTGCCGCCTGAGGGCTCTGCCGAGCGCCGCCAGGGATTCCTCCCCCGCCTGCTGATCAACCTCATCAACGGGGCCATCGGCACCTACGAGAAACCGCTGATGGGAGCCGAATCGGCTATCGACGCGTTCGAGAGCACCGTCTTCGGCGAGCACGAATTCACGGAGCTGCTGCGGCGAATCTATCTTGAGAAGCGCCGGGTGACCCAGATGCGACGCATGTTGTCCCACACTCTCGATGCGGTTCAGAAGCTGGTTCCTGCATCGGAGCCGACAGCTCCGCTCTTCCAGGACCTGCGGGAGAACGCGCAAAGCATGCATTTCTACGCCGACGAGCTGGTAGATGACGTAAACAACCTGCTCAGCATTCAGCTTGCACTCGCATCTCACCGAACCAACGAGGTCGTGCGAGTGCTCACCGTGTTCTCGGTGTTTTTCCTGCCGCTGACGTTTATCGTCGGGGTGTACGGCATGAACTTCGAGTTCATGCCCGAGCTGAAGGAGAGATGGGGCTATCCCGCGGTGTGGGCTGGTATGGGTCTTGTGACGCTGGCGATTTATCTCTGGTTCCGCCGCAGGGGTTGGCTTAAGGGATGATGACCTCCCTGGCGCTGCTGCTCCTGGTAGTGGGAGCCGGTGTCCTTGGCTGGATGTTGGGGCGTCGGAAGTCGGCTTCTGCGGTGGGATCAGGGGTCTCGCCCCATCTGCTTCCTGACCCCGCCCTCGAGTGGCTCCGCCGGGCTTATCGCGCGCTGGGCGTGTGGATCACTGAGCTCGATCCCGGGGAGGAAGGGCCTCGAGCGGAGCGGATAATCGAGCCAGAGCGACTCTCTATAGCGCAGATCGTGGCGGTGGATCGCCGACTCGAGCGGGCCCGTGATCAGGAGCAGAGCGGGGCAGAGCGCATGGAAGGGGGCATGCTGGTGTTCCACGCTCATGCCGGCGCGGCGGCCGGGCTTCTCCTTTCCGAGCAGTTCGATGCCCGGCTGCTGGATGGGGTGGAAGATGATCTCCGGCGCCTGCTCGACGGCGTGCGGCGCCGCCCTCAGTTGGTGGCACTCACCCAGGCGCAGTCCCAGCAGGCTTCTCTAGAGTCCGTGGGTAGCGTAGGCCTTCGGCTGGCGTACCAGCTGGAGCGGACGCTCGACGCGCAGGTAGTCGTGGCCGCACTCGAGCACGGGGCTTTGCGGGTGATCGGCGTGTCCGGCCGGGCCGACCGTCGACTGCTGGACAGCACCGTGCCGGCGGAGAGCGACCTTGCGAAGGTCGCGGTGGGCACGCTGGAGGGAGGCACCTTCAGCGGTGATCCCATCGGCTCTGCAGTGGCCGATCGGCGGAGCAGAGCCGGCTCCGTGCTGCTGCTTCCCCTCAGAACCGAGCGCAAGCCGGTCGGCGCGGTAGCTATCTGGCTGGCCACCGGCCGTGAACCATCCGGCGCGGCCCGTACCGAGATGATGGAAGCCATCAACAACGCCGCAATTCGAGTGGATCGCGCCCTGGAAGCCGATCAGCACAGGCGCGCCGCCACAATCGACCCGCTGACCGGACTGCATAATCGCCGTGGATTCGACGAAGCTTTTACCCTGATCACCGCCCGCACGGGCGCGCTGGTGTATTGCGACCTCGACCGGTTCAAATCACTCAATGACACGCTGGGTCATCCGGCGGGTGATGCGGCGCTGGTGCACTTCGCACGCATCATTCGGGAGCAGATTCGGGCCGGGGATGTCGCAGGGCGGATCGGAGGGGAGGAATTTGCCGTCTGGCTTCCTGATACTCCGCTGGATCTCGGCGCCCGAATTGCGGACCGGATCCGGAACAAGCTGGGCACCACCGCCTGGGACTGGCAGGGAAAGCGCTGGGCCCTCTCTGCGTCGTTTGGAGTAGCGGCGTGTCCGGAGACGAGCCCCAGCCTGGACAACCTACCAGCCCAGGCCGACGCGGCCCTGTATGCGGCCAAACGTGGAGGCAGGAACCGGGTAGAGCGAGCGGGGCGGTAGGGTGGTGGGGTGCCCAGACTGGGTAGCTGGGGTGGAAACTTACTTGAACCCAATTTTGCAATGTCTGCTTTCACATGGGGTTACAGTTCAGTTCTCTACAGCCTTCTCCGCCATCTCCGCCCTCTCCGCCTTTGAAATTCCCTCCTTGATCCGCTATCATTCCACCACCCGGGGGCGACTGGCTTCGACGGGTTTGATGAAGGAATGGCAGCGTGCCCAGGTCCAGGTTCCTGGTAAAACCGCTTGGAATGATTCAACTGCCAACTCTGAACTGGCATTGGCTGCGTAAGCTGAGCTAAGCTCGCTTATGCTCCTTCGGCCGCTGGAGCCCGCCTGGGGCGCCGCGCGTCGAATCGAAAATCCAGGCTGGCTGGCTGCGTCGCTCCGGCGCAACCGGTGAGACATCAGGAGATAGGCTTCGGAGAGGTCGGCTCGACAGCGCTCCGAAGTGACGGCAAGAAGTCGAGCCTACGCACGTAGACGCGGTTCTGGAAGCTTACTCGGACCAGGGTTCGATTCCCTGCGCCTCCATGTGCCACGGGGCTCTCTGATGAGGGCCCCGTGGCGTTTCTATTGTGCTTTCCGTTGAAACATGCCGGTGATCCGGCCCGCTGCGTCGACTCTTCGGATCGGAACTCTCAGCACGTCATCTCCGAGCTCGAGCCCACGACGCGAGCCCGGCGCTCGCAGGGCCAGCGTGAGACTGTACGGATCCGCCCCACCCAAATTCACGGCGTACCCCTGATCTGCGAGCGCGGCGAGCGTCACCTTGCTCAGTGGATTGCTGCCGGGATCGACGAAGCCGGTCATCAGCTCGTTGCCGAGGACAGACTCTCTCCAATGGCCGTCGGCGGTCCCTTCGCCGCCGGTATTCTCGACCGGCACCTTCCCCAGCGGATAGGCTGCACCGCCGACCTCATTGAAAGCGGCGATGGCCTGCGGGCCGGTGAAGTGCGGGTCTGCCGGCACTTCGTCCTCCGGAAGGGAGGGATCGGCGAGAAGCCCCTGCAAGCTCCAGAGGCTGCCGAACCCAAGGACGTGCCCCATCTCGTGCAGGATGACGGCTTCCAGCAGTCCTTCGGCTTCGAGTTCGCCGAGATCTGCCGAATCAAAGCGCATGGCTCCGAGCACCGTCAGCGCATTTGCGTTCCGGATGTAGCAGGGTCCGGCAGAGCCCAGAACACCACCGGGGCCATCGATGGGCTCCAGCATGACGAAGATCACCACATCATCAATGAGATCATCGACTGCCGGAGAGTCTGACCCGCAAGTTCCCTCGGCAGCCCTGAGCCGCACATTCTCCAGGTCTCCGAGAATGAGGCTTTCCCAGCGGGCCTGGGCCGCTGCGACTGCGTCGCGCTGGCCGGGCGTTGGCTCCCCGATGAACCGAACCACGATGTCAAATGAGCTGCTGGCGGGCAATGCAGTGAAGGTCACAGGATTCCCGCTGATTCCGGTACCTTGTGCGGTGGCTCGAAGCACGTTGGACCCCGCAGCCCCCAATGTCCAGCTGCCCACCTGGGCAATACCGTTGGCATCTGTGGTGGTGCTGCCCTCAGTTATGCTGCCACCGCCCGAGACCACCTCGAACGTCACCGGTACGCCACCGACCGGATTGCCATTTGCGTCGCGAACCAACACCGCGGGTGACGTCGGCACCGGAGTGTTGGCGGCTGCCTGCTGGTTATTCCCCGCGGCTATCGCGATACTGGCAGGTGGTCCGGCGGTGGCGGTAGCGGAAAAGACGGCGGAGATGGACGCTGTGGCCACGCTTGCAGCCACGAGCTGCGGCGCGCCGGCAACGGGGCCGGTTGTGAAGGAGGTGGCCGCCCGCCCATCCGAATCCGTGATAGAGG
>DASPKB010000239.1:0-5496 GCA_035628315.1 Gemmatimonadales bacterium
GATCTGTCCCTCGCGCGAGACGATGACCAGGTTCTGCGGCGCGATCAGCACAATGCCTTCGCTTCGGAGTTCCATACCTACTGGGTCCTCACCGCCCTCGAGCTTGATCTCCCCGCCCAGTGCCGTGTAGGTCCCGGTCTCACGATCGACGGCGTACAGCTGCCGATTACGGTTCGCGAAGACGTACATGGTGCGCCCTTCGTTCTGATGGTGCAGTGCGTAACGATCCGCATTGTACTTGCTCGCACTCATCGGCTTTCCGCTCTCGATGGCGTCTTTGAACCGCGGCTCGCCCTTCGCCAGATCGATTACGTTCACCTCGGCATTGGTCGAAGCGTCAGGCTGGGTCACATAGAGCAGGCCGGCCGGCGTCAGCTCGGCATACTCGAGGCGCCCCTTGATTTTGACGTCCTTTTTCAGCCGCAGAGATGCGGTCGCCACGTCCAGCACATTTACGAAGGTCTTGGACTCGGCGTCCACCGCGAGCACCGCGGCGCCGCCCGCAATCAGGGCATCCGTCACGTTCCCCCGCATCTTCACCGGCTTGGCCGCGATGGTACTTCCATCTTCGTAGCGCGCCACATTCAGTCCGGTCTGGACCACACCGTTGATGACGGTGCGGCTGCCGGATAACTCGCCTTCAGGTGCGGCCTCTGGCAGGATGATGATCCCGTCCGGATGCTGCACGATTCCGCCGATCCAGCCGTTAACTGTGGCCGGCTTCGCCCAGAGTGCCTGACCATCGCTCAGCCGGAAGGCCATGAGCCGGTCATCGAAGCTCACGTAAATTCTGTCGGACTGTCTATGAGAGGGGTAAAGCCGCACGTTCTTGCCGGGGTTGCCTGATCGGGCGGTGGGCAGCGTAGCAGACCAACGGACCTCGCCGGTCCGGACGTCCAGTGCCCGCAGCCCCAGAAGGGTGTGCACCACTATCCTGTCACTGCCAGCCTGGAGTACCTCGAGTGCGGTGCGCTCGGAAACCTTTTGCACCAGGCCCTGCATCAGTCCGCCAAGACCCTTCTTCCTTGGCTCGGTCTGCTCGAACAACGTCTCGCTGACCCATCGCTGATCGCCGGTGGCCAGATCGAAGAGCCCTACCAGCGGCGGTCCCCCTGGACGGCGGCCATGAATCAGGATGGTTCCGGTCTGTGGCAATACGCGGCGGGTGACGACTTCCGCTAGGCCGAGCTTCCTGGAATCGAACAGGGCAGCGCCGGTGACGGGGTCAAAGATCAGCAGAAGCCCGGGACGAGCGGCTTCCATCAGCAGCGAGCCCTCCACCATCCGTACGCTGTCGGCCGGCAAGCCTCCAAGCTCCGGCCGTTCCCACAGGATCTGGCCGCGATCGATGTCTATGCCCGAGAGTGACGCATCGGTGGAGATGAGCAGGGTCCCCGCAGGTGTAACTTGCTGCCAGCGGATGTCCTGCCTCAGCTTGAGGGTCCAGGCAGGCGTGGCTCGGTCGGTGGATGTGCCCGCGGGGAGCCGGGCGGAGGCTGGAGTTACGGTCTGAGCTACGGCTGGTCCCTGGCCGAGGACCAGAAATGCGGCAATCGAGAGCATGCGACGAGCGACCACGGCCTCACCTCGTTTGTCAGCGGGGGATGGGGAATACCGCCTGGAAAGGCAGATGCCGTGCCAGTCGCCATGCTGACTACGGCGCGCCCGGATCTGCGGTCAGAGTTGCTCCCTCACGCGTCTGAACCTCCCGTAAAAACCCACCTGCGACTAAATTTCCGGGCTATTCCGGCTCCGGAGGACGCTTGCCGTACAGCATGACGGGGTTCGGCGCGGCGGAAGGTCCGGTGGCCGGGCGGCGGCTCCGGGTCGAGATCCGAACTGTCAACCACCGCTACTTCAACCTCTCGGCCAAGCTGCCGGCGGATCTCAGCAGCCTTGAGGTCGATGTCCGGGAGCGTCTGCGCCGGGACTTCGACCGCGGACACATCACGGTTCAGGCACGCTGGGCCGAGAGCCTCGACAGCAATGCGGGGTTTTCAGTTGATATCGAACGAGCCCGGCTGGTCGCCATGCGTCTGCGGGAGCTGCAGGCCGCGCTCGGTCTCGGTGGCGACGTGACAGTGGACCTCGTAGCCCGGCAGCCTGACGTTCTCACCTACCTGGCCGACGCCGAACGCGAGGTACCTTGGGCCGAGGTGGAGCCGATCGTCGGCAGGGCGGGTCAGGAATGTCGGGCCATGCGGGCCAGGGAAGGCGAGGCGCTGGTCGCTGAGCTCCGCCATCGGCTGGATTTGCTGGAGCAGGCGGCCGGCAGGATCGCGAGCCGTGCACCGGAACGGGCAGTTCGGGAGCGGGACCGGTTACGAGCGGCTGTGGCCCAGCTCCTCGATGGACGGACGGTGGACGAGGAGCGATTGGCCCAGGAGCTCGCGTTCCTCGCTGACAAGCTCGACATCACGGAGGAGTTGGTCCGCTTCAAGGCCCACACGGCTGCTGCGCGCGATGCTCTGAAGGCCGACCAGCCTGTGGGCAAGCGGCTGGGCTTTCTGGCCCAGGAACTGGGCCGCGAAGTTAATACCATGGGCTCCAAGGCCGGTGATGCCGAGATTGCGCAGCTGGTCGTGGGAATGAAGGGCGAGCTGGAGAAGTTCCGGGAACAACTCGAGAACCTCGAGTGAAGCCATTTCTCCTGGTCCTCTCCGCCCCTTCTGGCGGCGGAAAGACGACGATCGCAAAAATGCTGTTGCAGGGCCGGGATGACCTGGGCTACTCAGTGTCCGCTACCACGCGACCGATGCGGACGGGAGAGCGGGACGGTGTCGACTACCACTTTCTTTCGCGGGACGAGTTCATACTGCGGAGGGACAGGGGAGAGTTTCTGGAGTGGGCCACGTATGGCGGTGAGCTGTACGGCACGCTAAAGAGCGAAATCGAGAGCATCTTTGCCCGGGGGCGTAATGCGGTGCTCGACGTGGAAATCGAGGGCGCCCGGCAGATCCGGAGCAGTTTTCCGAATGCGCTCCTCCTATTCGTGCTCCCGCCGTCGGCCGATGCGCTGGTTCAGCGGCTGATCGGACGCAAGACCGAGGACCCCGACTTGGTGCGAGAACGGATTCTCCGGGCATCCGACGAGCTGACCGCAGTGGCGGAATACGATTACGCGATCCTGAATGAAGATCTGGTGGTCGCCGTTTCCCAGGTCGCTGCAATACTGGAGGCCGAATCGCGGCGAGTGAACCGGCAGGACACGCTGCCGGAGTTCGTCGAACAACTCCGCAGGGATGTTCAGAGGGCGTCAGAGAAAATTGGAAACCAGTGGCCACTTGCTAGTCGCCAATCACCGGACAATCCCCGGGGCCTAGGATCCTGATGGCTGGCGAGTGGTGACTAACCGACATACTAACACGGAGCGTTCATGCGAATCATCACACCGAGTGAAGTGGCAAAGCAGGCCGGCAACAAGTACCTCGGCGTTCTCGTCGCCGCCAAGTTCGCCCGGTACCTCAACGAGTTTCCCAAGGATCACCTGGCGCGGCCGAGCGAGAAGCTCACCACCAAGTCCCTCCAGGAGCTCGTCGACGGCGAGCTGAACTACAAGCTGCTTCGCCGCCGCCGCTCCGAGGCGTGACCGTGTGGGCCGGCCGGCGCGTTGTTCTCGGCGTCGCCGGCGGTATCGCCAGTTACAAGAGCTGCATCCTTGCGCGGCGGCTGGCTGAGGCCGGCGCCCAGGTAGATGTGGTGATGACCAGGGGTGCCGGCCAGTTCGTCGGACCGGTCACCTTTGAGGCGCTGACGGGTCGCCCTGTACTGACTTCACTTTGGGAGTCGGGCAGGGCGCTCGCACATGTCCACCTGGCTCGGGAGGCCGATCTGGTCATCGTGGCGCCCGCAACTGCGCATCTGCTGGCGCGGGCCGCTCAGGGCCTGGCTGACGACGTGCTTACCGCTCTGCTGCTTGCTCGCCGGGCTCCACTGCTGCTGGCCCCGGCCATGAATGATGAGATGTACGCGCGCCCGGAGACCCAGGCCAATCTGGACAAGTTGAAGGCGGCCGGCGTGACGCTGGTAGGACCGGAGATCGGCGCCTTGGCGGAGGGTCCGTCCGAGCGCCCCGGCCGGATGAGCGAGCCCGAAACAATCCTCGCTCACGCGGCGCGAGTGCTGGGCGGCGGGCGTCTGAGTGGACGCAGGGTCGTAGTGACCGCCGGGCCTACTCGCGAACCGATCGATCCGGTACGGGTGGTTACCAACCGCTCCAGCGGAAAAATGGGTTTTCGGGTGGCAGAGGCCGCCTGGGAGCGCGGAGCCGAGGTGGTACTCATTACCGGTCCAGTCTCCCTGCCGGATCCAGTCGGCATTGCCGTGCGGAGAGTGGAGACTACGCAGGAGATGGAAGACGCGGTCCGCTCCGAGCTGCCCGGCGCGGATGTCCTGGTGATGGCGGCGGCTCCGGCCGACTTTCGCCCCAGCAGCCCGAGTGACGGCAAGCGGCCGCGCACTGATGGCGCCCTGGCAATTCCTATGGAACCCACCGGGGATGTGCTCAATGCCACTCGCGGATCGCGCAAGCCCGGGAGCACCATGGTGGGGTTCGCTCTGGAAACCGGAGATGCCTTGGCTAAAGGTTTGGCCAAGCTGGAGCGCAAGGGTCTCGATCTCATCGTGGTGAACGATGTGCTGGAGCCTGGCGCCGGATTCGAAAAGGACACCAACCGGGTGGCGCTCTTGGGCCGCGACGGGACTCGGCAGATCCTGCCTCTCCAATCCAAGCGCGAGGTCGCGGAGGCGATTCTGGATCGGGTGGAGCAGAACCTTGGCCAGTGAATGGGAGCGGTACCTGCGGCAGCAAATTGAGCTCGGGGGAGCAGAGATCGTCCTGAGCCGAGCGGTAAGCATCGGGGGTGCCGGCTCAGCACGTCATCCCGCTGGGGATGCCGTAAGTGTCGTCGCTCCGGCTGCCCCCGCTGCACGACCCTCGTGGAGAAAAGGGGCTCCTCCGATCCCGGGGCCGGGCCTCGCGATCGAGTCCCCCAGCCATGTCCTCGACGACGAGCTCGTTGCTCTGGAGACGCTGGATGCTGTCGCGGAGCGGATCAGAACCACCTACTGCTGCGCGCTCTGTCCCGGTCGCATCAACGCCGTTCCTGGCGAGGGCAACGCAAACGCGAAGCTCTTTCTAGTAGGAGAGGGGCCGGGGGCTACGGAGGATGCCCAGGGACGGCCTTTCGTCGGTCAGGCGGGAAACCTGCTCAACGGAATTCTCGAGGCCATAGAGGTGCCCCGCGAGTCAGTATACATCACCAACATTGTCAAGTGCCGTCCTCCGCAGAATCGAAAGCCCTTGCCCGATGAGATCGCCGCCTGTATTCCATACCTACATCGCCAACTGGAAATCGTCCGGCCCAAAGTGATCCTCTGTCTGGGCAGCACGTCTGCTGAGGCGATGCTGGGTGTGAGAAAAAGTCTGGGAGAGTTGCGCGGCAAGGTGCACACGTACAACGGTATTCCGCTGGTCGTGACGTATCATCCCGCGGC
>DASPKB010000240.1:0-2365 GCA_035628315.1 Gemmatimonadales bacterium
GCCCGACAGCAAGCAGTACATCGCTGTGCTGAGTGGTGTGGGAGGTTGGGCCGGAGCCGCGGCATTGGGCCTCCTGCCGGAGGAAGATCCCACCATCGCTCTCGGCTTTCCGATCGCGGTCAAGGATCTGCCGAACCACACTGTGCAAGGCGGTACGCTGCACGTCTTCTCGCTGCCATGACCAGCCTTCGTCTATCGGGCCTTCGCACCAGCGGTGCTCTCCTGTTCGGCGGCTTCGTGTTTGCATGTGAGCGCGGCGTTCAGGTCGAGCGCGCAACCACGCCGCCCGGCGCCGCTGCAGCTGTTCCGGCAACTGCGGGCGAGCTTCAGGCAGGACCGGTGGTCGAGCCGGTGGCGGTCAAGAATCCGCTGGGCCGGGATGAGAACACCGGAACCGGACTCCAGCTGTTTACCTGGTTCAACTGCGCCGGCTGCCACGGCGCTCGCGGCGGCGGCGCCATCGGTCCGCCACTCAGGGACAAGGTGTGGATCTACGGTAGCGACCCCGCAAGCATCTACCAGAGTATTGCTCAGGGGCGGCCCAACGGGATGCCCGCATACGGCGGCAAGATTCCGGACGAGCAGATCTGGAGCCTCGAGATGTACATCCGCTCGCTCGGAGGCGCCGATCCACCAGTACCGGCCGGTGGAACCAGCGGTGTGTCGGAAACCAGGCCGGCACAGCGCTGATGGCCTTACCCGGCGTGCTGCCTCAGGCTGCTGCCGTCGCGCCGCAATCGGCACTGGAGCCCGGCGGTCCGGGCGCAGCCGAAATCGATTGGTTGTGGGACCTGATGCTCTGGTCCGGCACCGCGGTAACGCTACTCGTCACCGCACTCCTGCTCTTTGCGCTCTTCCGGCGGCGGCAGGCACGGGAGCTCCCGCCCGAAGCCGACCGCCCCCCGGATCCACGAGGAGAGCAGGGCAACGTAGAGACCGGCGGCAGAGGGCGGTCGGATACTGGACTGCCGGAAAGTGAGCGCAAGGGCGCCCGCTGGATGATCGTGGGTGGGGTGGTGTTTCCGTCCGTAGTTCTCACCGCGCTGTTCCTGCTCAACCTGCAGGTGCTCGGCGTGCTCTACCCGCGGGGTGATGAGCCCGCAGCTCTAACGATCGAGGTTACGGGACGTCAGTGGTGGTGGGACGTTCGCTACCTCGATTCGGCACCCGGGAATAGCGTCCGCACCGCAAACGAGCTGCACCTTCCCGTAGGCCAGCGCGTTCGCCTGCGCCTCCGCTCTCAGGACGTGATCCATTCGTTCTGGGTCCCCGGACTCCAGGGAAAAATCGACATGATTCCCGGGCGGACCAACACCTTCTGGGTGCAGGCCGACAGCTCGGGTGTATGGCGCGGCCAGTGTGCCGAGTTCTGCGGCATGCAGCACGCGAAGATGGCCTTCGTCGTGGTGGCCGATCCTCCCGAGCGATTCGCCGAGTGGCTCGCGAACGAGCGGCGTCCCGCGGCCGAGCCCACCGATTCTGCGGGCCGGGCCGCGCGCGCTACTTTCCTCAGCTCGGGTTGCGTGCTGTGCCACACAGTCCGCGGCACCGCGGCCCAGGCACAGGCGGGGCCCGACCTGACCCACGTGGCCAGCCGCAAAACCCTGGCGGCCGGTGAGCTCCCCAACACCCGGGGCAATCTCTTCGGCTGGATCGCCAACCCGCAGGCGCTCAAGCCGGGCACCAGAATGCCTGCGGTACCGATGACCCGGGATGAGCTCCACGCCATCACCAGCTACATCGGCAGCCTTCGATGAGCCGCCTGCCGCAGACCTTCGAAGAGACCTGGGACCAGCCGAAGGGCTTTATCGGCTTTCTCGCCACCATCGACAACATTCCGATTGCCGTCCGGTACATGGTTACCAGCTTCGGCTTCTTCATCGCCGGCGGTATCCTCGCGTTGCTGATGCGGGTCCAGCTCGCCCGGCCGGAGAACGGGTTCGTCGATCCCCACACCTACAACCAGCTGTTCACGATGCACGGAACGACGATGATGTTTCTCTTCATCATCCCGTTCCTGGAGGCGTTCGCCAACTACCTCATTCCCCTGCTCAACGGCACGCGCGATCTTCCATTCCCCCGCCTGACTGCGCTCTCATACTGGACCTACCTGTTCGGCGGAATCTTCATCTACACCAGCTGGTTCTTCGGATTGGCGCCGGACGGAGGATGGTTCGCATACCTGCCGTTGAACGACAAGCAGTACTCGCCGGGCTTGAACATGGACTTCTGGGACATCGGGCTCAGCGTGGCGGAGGTTGCGGCACTCGGCGCGGCGGCGGAGATGATCGTCGGTATTCTGCGGATGCGGGCCCCGGGCATGTCCATCAACCGGTTGCCGATGTTCTGCTGGGCCATGCTGGTA
>DASPKB010000241.1:0-4718 GCA_035628315.1 Gemmatimonadales bacterium
TGGCACTCCCAGCAGGAACCGGCGCTCGGCATACGCCAGCCGTCCCAGCGACGTGGAGTCGGGGTAAACCCGCAGGTCCCGAGTACTGACGAGGTCGCCGCTCAGCGAGAGCATTCCGAACGGCTGCCACGTCAGTCCCCCGGAATTCCGCCACAAGTGGTTCAGAGACACATTGGGACGCACCGCGGCATCGTCAGGACGGTTGACCGGCACCGTGAACAGTGAGTAGTCGCTCTCATCTCTGGTGAGCCCGCTGCTCCAGCGGATGTTGGTCGGAAGCGGGCTGAAGGTGGCCCTGGCGAGCGCCTTGCCGCCCTCGCTCTCGCGAATCCATCGGGGCAGACCTTTGACTAACCCCTCGAACGGCAGAGTCGGGCCTCGCCGCCGAAGTGGAAGATTGTATCCCAGCACGACGGAGTAGTTGTCGCTGTGAGCCTCGGACAGTTCGCTCCGGTTCCGGCCCTGGGTGAGGTTCCCCACGACCGACAGCGGATCGATCAGGCCTCGCACCAGCCAGTTCCTCCCCTGCTGGTTGCGCCGAATCGAAAGATTGTAGGTCGCGGTCCAAGACTGCGGCGTACGCAGGCCGGTCAGAGCATCCCCCCGAATGTCGGTGCCGGTGAGCAGCTGGGGATCCACGTCGCTGCGGTTGTACGTGACGTTGAACGGAACCGACAGTCCCAGACCGACCGGGAGAAAGCGATCCAGCCGCCAGCTGCTGGCGAGCTGGAAGGTACCAGTGGTGCGGTAGGTGGGATCAGCGTTGATCTGGTGGAACTGCCCGTCCTTGCGTACGTATGCGGCCGTTACGCTGCCGACGTCCGACGCGATGAATCGGGTGTCGAGCGCCAGGGCGGTGCCGACCTGAGATACCGGACTGTCGAGCCGGATGTCGTCAACCCAGAGCTCGGCCTCCGGCGCGGTTCCGGCGATCCGGTAAATACCGGCTGAGACTTCCTGGACCGCGGCGAGGTTCGGTGGATTGATACCGGGATCCGCCAGATGGACGAGGTATGGACCATCACACGCGATGTACGCGTTTGGATCTCCCACCCCGCATTCGGCTGCGCCGGAAGCAGGCGCGCCGCTCAGCCAACGGGTCTCCAGTTCTGCCCGAAGCGTCCGAAATACCTCGAGGTCGATGACGAACTCCGGCTCCCAGGTAGTGCTCCGAGCGGGCGCACGGTAGAGGTAGAAGTTCCGATCGTCACTGCCGAGCTTGAGAAAGGCCTGATAGTCGCCGGCTTCCCACTCGGCCCCGCGGCCCCGCATCCACACCCGAAGGGTCCGATAGCCCAATAAATTCTGGGGACCTGCCGGAAACCGCAGATATGCCTCGGCCCGCTCACCCGGCTCGAGACCGCGGGCAATGAGCCGGAGCGATTTTTCATTGATCTGGGTTCCCAGTGAGTTGCGGTCTCCGCCACGCCGGGATACCCCCTCGAACACATCCGGAGGAGACTCATACCCCAGATCGGTCTTGTTCTCGGTTGAGACTATCGAGGCAATGACTTCTCCGGTGGGTTCGCTCAGCGAGCCGGAGATGCCGGCAATCGGTGTCTCCGCCCGGCGCACCCAGGGCGATCCAACCAGCCGCAAACGGGCGATACCGAAGCGTGCCACGATGTCCGGCACACCCGGGTCCGGTGGCGCGGCGACAGTCATGCGAAGGTGCTGAACCAGTCGAAGATTGGGCGAGCCGACTGTGTCATCCGGCGTCCGGATTGGAATCCGGTACAGCCGCCAGCCGCTGGGAGAGCCGTCGGCCAGGACCCGGCCGTTGCGCACGAAGTATTTTCCGGCCGGATTCAGATCCACGATATACCGAAGATAGTTCTCGACAGCGCCGGTAGAGTTGAGAACATTGTCTCCGTTGAGGTCCTCGGTGTCGAGCACACCATTTCCTCGGGTACACCGTCCGCTCAGATCGCCCCACGGGAACACCGGGACCGCAGTCCCGAGCACCCGCTCGCACAACGGCGGCGCTGGACTGATGAGGGCTCCGGTGCTCGCATCCACCACGGCGTCGGGGAGGTCGCCCAGAATTCCAACGTCGTCCACCTGCGCATCGAAGACGTCGAAACGATTTCGCTCGGTGTCCAGCCGTCCCGGGCCGACAATCTGACGTCCGGTGTAAAGAGTATCTGCGCCGCTGGCCAGCAGGGATTCGGGAGCAAAGGCGAGCGCGTCCTCATTCACCGAGCCGAGATCGAAAATCAGGCGGACGCCGGCCGAATCGGCGGACCGGCTGGGAGTCTGGAACAACCAGAACTCCAAATACTCGTCCCGGGTGAGATCAAGGCCAGTGGAACTGAGTGCGGTTACGGTCGAGCGCCAGCGGGGCCTGCCGGACCGCGGCAGAAGCGTCCAGCGGGAGGCGTTGTTGCGCTGTACCACGCCACCCGCCGTGTCCGCGTGCAGGGTCATATACAGAACCGTCTCCAGCCGCTCGGCCCTGCCCGACAACCGGATCAGGGTGTCGATGTCCTCCGGGCGCACCTCGAATGCCTGCCCGGTGCCCGCGGGGATCAGATTTTGCCAGGTGAGGGCAACCGCATCCTCCGCCAGGAAGCCGCCGGCGAATCCGAGGTCCTCGAGGCCAGTCGCTTCCTGTGGCGTGCTCCCGTATTCCCAGTTGTTCTCCTGGAGGTTCAGGAGCACGCCCGCTTCGGCCTCGAACTCCTCGAGGTACGCCTGACCGGATCCATTCTGGTCCGGCTTGGTGAGCGCGAACTCGGCGTTGACGTCGAGCTGCGAGGGAGCCACAGCCGGCCGGGTGGTGAGCCGGCTGAGGAAGCGGCTGACTCCCGTTGGCTTGAAACGAAGCGCGGTGTTGATCCCGCCAATCAGATTGGCCGACGCCTCGAACCCCAGAGCAGGACGATTGAAGGCGCTCTGCTCCCGCTGGTACATCCCGATGAGATTGATCGCGCCGGTCTCTCCCAGACTGTAGCTCGTCGCCAAGCCGAGGATGGTGGTGGGTGCGACAGCGAAGAGACCCTGTTCTTCAAATCTTGCAGTGATCTGGCCGCTCCCGCCGCCGAAGAGTGCCTCGGGATTGAGGAAGGTGACCTGGCCCAGATCGTAGGAAATGGTGTAGTCCACGCCGCGCTCCAGCCGGCGGCCGCCCAGCGAAAGCTGCTCGCTCTCCTCTCTGATCTGGAGTGCACCCAGGCTCAGGGTCGAGCGATCCCCGCCGCCCGTCGAGTTGTAGCGCAGCCGCAGCTGAAAACGGGCCGGCGGCCCTTGAGCCAGCAACAGGTACAGCGGGGTTCGATACAGTGAGTCCGACCGTTCGGCGGGAGTCAGCCGGGGGTCGGCGAACGGGGTCAGGCTCGGAAAGACCAGATAGGATTCCTGGAGCACCTCCGCCGCATCGGGATCCCGCGCTCGGGGGAAGAGCCGGTTCTCCCGGTCGAACACGTTCTGGTCCGTGGCAGATGCCAGGCCGAGCAGCGCGAGATAGGTTGTGGCGTCACCCTGAGGACGCTCCGAGCGGTTCACCGACAAATTGACCTGTAGGGATCCACGCTCCAGGTCGGACCCAGCCACCCGATAGACCTGCCGCATTTCATGGCGGAACGTCAGCGACTCCGGCCCTTTCTTCGGTTCGACGATGAGTCTCAGACTGTCGGTCGATCCCTGCCCCTGGTCTTCGGAGGGAAAGCTGCCGACGGTAGTGCCCGCTTCCGTGGTGTAGCTGACCGCCAGGTAGTCGTTCTGGTCGAGCTTGGTTGCCAGTGCGATCCACAGCCCGGAAGGGTCGATGTAGTAATCAGTGCCCTGAATCAGCAGCTGCCAGCGAACCGGGCCGAAGCTCTGCGCCGGATCGGTTGAGCGAGCAATTGCGGTAATGCCCCCCAAATTTGGATCGGCTCCGGTTTGATTCTGCGGCGGGCGGTAGCGGTAGACCCGCACTTCAGCGGGTTGTTGCGCCGGAGTTACCGCACCGAGGGAATTCAGAATGTCGATTTGCGGGTATCCTGCCAGGGCGGTGCTCGGATCCACCACCCAGAAGAATCGGCCGGCCTCGAAGTCCAGATCGCGGAGCTGCCGGTCCTGCGGCTGTCCTGTAGTCTGGCCTACGGTGTATACCCGCTCGGCCACCTGACTGCCTTCCTGGGTGGCAGCAAGAGTCTGGAGCTGCACCGGCCCGATCTCGAACCGGGCATTGACTCCGAAGTTGTTAGCCGGAATGGCCGCGGTGATGAACCGCGAGGGGGGAGGCTGAAAGCTGACGGTGCCGACTTCTATGCGACGAATGATCTCGTCTTCCAGACCCTGATAGTAGACTTGAACGTTGTTGTTGGCGGAGAAGTCGCGCTCGGTATCGTAATCGATGGCCAGGTGAACCCGCTGACCAAGAATGCCGCTGGAGCTGACGTTGACCTGGTTATCCAGCCGTGGCGGCTTGAACCCACCTCGGCAGCCGGAGTTGGGATCCTGCAGCTGGGCGGCGCTGCAGCGCTCATTGCGCAGGCGGTCGCTCCGAAGCTCCAGCCTGACTTGGCCATCGAGGGCCAGGTCAGCATACTTCCTGGACAGCCCGAATACCCCATTCCGGCGAGGGGCAGCATCCCTGGTCTCTTCCGGAGGCGGCTCGCGTATCGGCTCGCCGTAGAGGGCCAGGTAGCGGAGCGCTGTGGCGCGGTCCTGGCGGGCACTGTCCAGGACTGCGGTAAGCGTGGTATCCCATGCCATTCCCCGAAGCATCGGGG
>DASPKB010000242.1:0-6714 GCA_035628315.1 Gemmatimonadales bacterium
CAGCTCCATGCACCAGAGGACGAGCGGTCAACCAGAAAGCTCGGAGAGCTCGATCTACCGGAAAACAATCTGCTAGAGAGTCGAACCCCTGTGGAGACCGCATAATGCCCGCTGGACTGGATATCGCTTTCTTCGGATCAAGCCTGGTATCGGCCTATTGGAATGGAGCCGCCACCTACTACCGTGGCATCGTCCGGGCGCTCCATGCCCGGGGGCACCGGGTCACCTTCTACGAGCCAAATGCCTATGGCCGGCAGGAACACCGGGACATTCCGGATCCTGATTGGGCGCGCGTGGTGGTCTACTCCGGCGAGACCGAGGAGGCTGCGGTCCAGGCCGTGGAGGACGCTCGAGGATCGGATCTGGTAGTAAAGGCGAGCGGCATCGGCATCTTCGACACACTGCTGGAAGCCGCGGTCCTCGAGCTGCAGCGACCCGAGACACTGGTGGTTTTCTGGGACGTGGATGCCCCTGCTACCCTCGATCGTATCGAGCAGGATAGTTCGGATCCATTTCGACCCCTGATCCCCCGTTACGACCTGGTGCTCACCTATGGCGGGGGGCAGCCGGTCGTACGAGCGTACGAGGGATTCGGCGCCCGGGCCTGCGTGCCGGTATACAACGCACTCGACCCATCCACCCACCATACCGTACCGCCTGATTCACGGTTCGCGGGTGATCTGGGTTTCCTGGGAAATCGCCTGCCGGATCGAGAAGCCCGAGTAGAAGAGTTCTTCCTGGCGGCGGCAGCGGCATTGCCGGAGAAGACATTTTTGCTAGGCGGCAGTGGCTGGAGTGACAAACGGCTGCCACCGAATGTCCGCTACGTTGGGCACGTCTACACCCGGGACCACAACGCCTTCAACTGCACTCCCACGGCGGTGCTGAACGTCAACCGCGAGAGCATGGCACGGTACGGGTTTTCTCCGCCTACTCGAGTCTTCGAGGCGGCGGGAGCCGGCGCCTGCCTTCTGACCGACGACTGGGAAGGCATCGAATTGTTTCTCGAGCCCGATCGCGAAGTTATCGTGGCCCGATCGGGAGCCGAAGTGGCTGAACGATTGAGCCGGCTCTCGCCCGCCAGCGCACGCGCGATGGGAGCGGCGGCTCAAGCCAGAATCCTTGCCGAGCATACCTACGATCACCGGGCGGCGCAGGTCGAAACCCTGCTGGACGCGGTTCGGCCCACCACCGGAGGGGTGTCGGGATGAACCCGCCTCGGCTCCGCATCGTCATACTGGGGTTGTCGATCACGTCGTCGTGGGGAAACGGCCACGCGACGACCTACCGCGGTCTGGTGCGAGAGCTCGCCGCCCGGGGGCATGACATCCTGTTCCTCGAGCGCGACGTGCCCTGGTACGCCTCCAACCGCGATCTTCCGCGTCCCAAGTACGGTCGCACGGCGTTGTATCTGGACCTCACGGAGCTAAAGCGGCGCTTTGCCAGCGACGTCGCCGAAGCAGACCTGGTCATCGTCGGGTCCTATGTTCCCGAGGGCGCAGAGGTGGGCGCCTGGGTGAGTCAAACCGCGCGGGGGCTGACTGCGTTCTACGACATCGATACCCCCGTAACCCTGGCCAAGCTGGCGCGAGGCGAAGACGAGTACCTGACGGTCGATCTGATCCCCCAATACCAGCTCTACCTGTCGTTCACAGGCGGCCCTACCCTCGAGCGGCTCGAAACGGAATTTGGCTCGCCCATGGCGCGTCCGTTGTACTGCTCGGTGGATCCCGAGCTGTACTATCCCGAAGCACTCGAACACAAGTGGGACCTCGGCTACATGGGCACGTACAGCGATGACCGGCAGCCGGGCCTCTCCAGACTGCTGATCGACCCGGCCCGTGCCTGGCGCGAAGGAACGTTCGTCGTAGCCGGACCGCAGTATCCCAAGAGTATCCGCTGGCCTCGCAATGTTCGGCGCATACAGCATCTGCCGCCCGAGCGGCACCGCGGCTTCTACAATGCGCAGCGGTTCACCCTGAATCTCACGCGGGCCGACATGATCGCCGCCGGCTTCTCGCCGAGCGTCCGGCTGTTCGAGGCTGCGGCTTGTGGAACACCGATCATCAGCGACTACTGGGACGGCCTCGATACGCTCTTCGAGCCAGGCAAGGAGATACTCATTGCCCGGTCGTCGCAGGATGTACTGGAGTGCATAAGGGACACATCCGACGAGGAGCGTCGAAGGATCGGGCACAGCGCCCGTGCAAGGGTCCTCGCCGAGCACACTGCGGCGCATCGCGCTTCAGAGCTCGAGACCTATGCCCTCCAGCTGCTGTCGCGGCAGCCTTCGTAGCGCATGACATCAGCGGAGCAGCGGTTGGCTACTCGCCAGGAGCAGATCGAGAGTGAGATCGCGGCCTTGGGGCCCTGGTTCCACAACCTGCATTTACCAGATGGAATCGAGACCGCACCACGCCATTTTCTGGGTGATTTCCCCCGGTATAAGTGGCAGGCGCTGGCTCCGCATCTTCCTGCCCGGCTGGATGGCTGGACAGCGTTGGATATCGGATGCAACGCGGGATACTACAGCTTTGAGCTGGCCCGCCGCGGGGCCCGAGTTACTGGCATCGACGTGGATCCGCATTATCTGAGGCAAGCGACGTGGGCTGCCAGGGAGCTGGGTCTGGAGGATGCCATCCAATTCCGGCAGATGCAGGTCTATGACCTCGCCGCTGACGAAGAGAAGTTCGATCTGGTGCTGTTCATGGGAGTGTTCTACCACCTGCGATATCCGCTTCTGGGACTGGATATCGTGGCCCGGCGAACGCGACGGATAATGGTCTTCCAGACGCTGACCATGCCGGGCATGGAGGTCTACCAGGATACCTGGGACCATCCGATCAACGAACGGGACGTGCTCAACGCCCCCGGCTGGCCGCGCATGGCCTTCATCGAGCACCGCTTCTCCAGTGACCCAACCAACTGGTGGGTGCCAAACCACGCTGCGGTGGAGGCACTCCTGCGCTCGAGCGGTATGGAGGTAACCGCGCACTTAGGCCATGAGATCTACCTCTGCCAGCCGGCCCCAGCCGATGCACCAAGCCGCGCACCCTATGACTTTACGCCTGAGCTCCGCTCCGCTACCGGCAGGCCCGTTCGCTAGCATCGGAACATGATCGTCTACCGGGATCAGCGCACCACAGCTGATCCTCGCCACCTGCTTCGCCAGCTCTCACTCGCAGCCAACCACGCCGGCGTCTCTGCACCCAACCACGATGATGCGCTGGAGCTGGTAATCGAAACCGGCGTGCTCGAGGCTGCAGTTTCGGACGCTCTCTTCCCGGAACACGATGGGATTCACCCCATGGCACAGTCGCTGAGGCAGGCTAGTGTCCAGGCCGGCCACGTGTTCTGGCACACCTGGAATGGACGCTCACAGGAGGCGAGGCGCTGGGGTGAGCGGCTGGCTTCCAGCCTGCGCGATGTCCCTGAGTTCCAGTTGCCCCCGAGTGTCGAAGTCAGCGTCCCCGAAGGGTACGCCTACTATGCCGTGTACCCGGAGACATATCTCGAGGCGGCAAGGCGCTTCTACAACCAGACGGGCCCGTCTGACGTGCTCTGTCTTGGACTGCGCAGCATCGGCACGAGCTTGTCGGCGGTCGTGGCCGCGGCGCTGGAAGAACTCGGGTGCCGGGTAAGAACGTTTACCCTGAGACCCAGGGGGCACCCGTTCTCGCGCCGGCCCTCGGTCTCGTCAGAGCTCGCTGCAAGAATCAGGGAAAGGTCCGACAGCTATGCCCTTCTAATTGACGAAGGACCGGGGATCAGTGGTTCCTCCCTGGCAGGGACGGCCGCAATGCTGCAGGCGTGGGGTCACAAAGACGATCACATTGTTCTATTCCCCAGCTGGGAAACCGACGGGGCCGGGCTAGCCTCCGAAGAGGCGCGCCGGCAATGGCCGCTCCATCCACAGCTCACCTGCTCGTTCGAGGAGGTCTGGGTCAGTTCCGGACGCTTGAGTGAAGCCTTTCCGGGTGACCTGCGCGACCTGTCTGCCGGGGCATGGAGGGAGGAGGTCTACCGGGATACAACAGCGTACCCCGCGGTACACCCTCAACACGAGCGCAGGAAGTATCTGCTGATGTCAGCGGCTCAGGAGACCAAGCTGCTGAGCTTTGCCGGTCTGGGTCACCGAGCGCTACAAAAGAAGGAACGGCTCGAGCGCGTAGCCGAGGCCGGGTTTACCGTCAGGCCCGAGCGGCTGGTGCATGGTTTTCTGCTCCGGCGCTTTGTCCCTGGAACCCCTATGTCTACCGGACTGGTGGACGGAGAGCTCGTCGAACGCGCTGCCGCCTACCTTGCGTATCTGTGCCGCGAGCATGCGACCGAACCGTCGGTGACGGATGCCAGCCTGCGGGAGCTGGTCAGTGTCAATGTGGCCGAGGGACTGCAGAATCCCATGGAGGTAACTCTGAGTCGTGCTCTTCCGGTCTCGGGCTGGGTTGAACGCCCGGTAGCGCTGGACGGGAGGATGCTGATTCATGAGTGGATTCGCACGCCACAGGGGTTCATCAAGGTGGATGCTATGGACCATCACGACGATCACTTCTTTCCGGGCTGCCAGGACATCGCCTGGGATGTTGCGGGCACAGCGTTCGAACTGGATCTGGACCCCCAGGGCCGAGCCCATCTGGTTGACCGCTACCGCAGACTGAGCGGAGATCGCGGCATTGCCCGGCGGCTGCCGCACTACGCCATCGCCTACCTCTCCTTTCGGCTGGGCTACTCCACCCTGGCTGCAAGCGTCCTGGATCAGACGGCTGATGGAGCCCGCTTCAACCACCAGGCCCGGCGCTATGCCAGGCTCCTTACTTCTGAACTGGAGGCGCCGCCTGCACGCTGGAGTGACTAGAGCAGACCCTCTTCAGGGCTACCGTCTGGTGATCTTCGACGCAGACGACACGCTCCGGCGTACGACCGCGCCCGGCAAACCGTGTCCCCACAGGCAGGACGAATGGGAGCTGATGCCGGGGGTACGCGAGATGCTGAGGAAGCAGCCCTGGAACCAGAGTGGTGGCCCCTTTCTGGGTATCGCCTCCAACCAGGACCAGATCGCGTACGGGCACCTTTCTTATGCCACCGCACAGGCCCTGCTTCGTGACCTCGCTGCTGCAGCGGCTGACTGCGTACCCGACGATCCGGCGCTCCAGCTCTGTCCGCATGGTCTGGAGACCACCTGCAGCTGCCGGAAGCCGGAGCCTGGCATGCTGCTGGCCATCATGGATTTCTATGGCGTGAGCCCAAACGAGACACTATTCGTCGGTAATCACGAAATGGACCGAGAGGCGGCGGTGCGCGCCGGCACCGCCTTCTGCTGGTCTCAGGACCTCTTCGGCTATCGGGTGTAGCGCCGAGTCATGCGGGCACAGAACTCAGCAAATTCTTCGATCCGCTTGGGAGGGCTGGTATGGTGCGGCTTGATCCCGCAGGACTCCGGGGTGAAGCAGAACGTGAGAGTGATGTCGAACTCGTCGAGCGCCGCCATCTGCCGGTCAAACCATGCGTCCGCATTGGGCCGGTGGCTGTCGGCCCAGCTCAGGCCGGTGCGCAGATGCCGGACGCCGAGCCGGCGTAGCCAGCGCACCGCGTCATCCAGGCGGTGATCCTCGAAGTGGAACCACTGGCAGATGCCCATTGCGGGAGCGTATTCACGGAACTGCTCGGCAGCGGGCTTGGGGCTTCCGTCCTCTCGCAGCAATCCCAGATAGAAGTGCCGGTAGTATGAGGAACCCTCGGCTTCTCGATGTCGCGTCGTTGCTGGCCAGGCACGGGGAAGATCGTACAAGCTGTACCAGTGGATCCGGGGCACTCGCCCGATCAGGAGCTCCGCCGTTCGCTGCAACCCGAACTGCTGCACCTCTTCAGCGCCGAAGGTTGACACTCCAACTTCTGTCACCCACACCGGCAGATCGGTGACCTGGTAGATCTCGCGCAGCTTGTCCGGCCATTCGTGTATGGACCAGTGGTTCCAGTCGAGCGGGAAACCATGCACCGCCACCACGTCGATATGTTCGAGAACGCCCAGCCTGCCCAGAGTGGTGATGAAGTTCGGATCGATGGGAGAGATGCCGCCAAGAACCCGGGTCAGCCCGGAATTCTCACTCTGTACTGCGAGGGATGCGGCCTTGACCATATCGGCGTAGACCTGCCAGCCGGTATCCAGCTCGAAATCCCAATGCGACATGTTGTTGGGCTCGTTCCAGAGCTTTACCGCCTCGATCATGCCGACGCTCCCATGACCGGACGGCTGCTGAGCAGGCGAATGGCCTCACGGTATCCGTGTAGAGTGCCCACGTCTACGTAGGCCTCTCCCGCGCGCACCCCTACGGCCTCCCCGCCTCGAGCCAGGTAGGCGTTGACGAGGGTTCCGATGTACTCGTCCTGCCGGCCTCGCTCACACCACAGATCGTACAGCAATCTCAGAGTGCGCCCGGACAGCTTGAAGGCCCCCCAGATCCAGGGAGACCCCGCGTTCGTCTGTTTAACCCGGATCTCGCGGACCCGCCCTGCTCCATCGGTGAGTACCGCATCGAAGCGCTCTGGACGATTGACCGGGAAGAGCAGGAAAGACAGGGGATCATCTCCCAGGCTTCTGAGCGCGTCTTCCGGGAACCAGATCGTGTCGGGGAGGCCAACAATGACGAACTCGTCGGGCGGTATAAGAGGGAGTGCCTGAAAGACCGCGTCGCATAGCCCAGCCGGCTTCTGCTG
>DASPKB010000243.1:0-4042 GCA_035628315.1 Gemmatimonadales bacterium
TTCTGCATGCCGAGCGCGGCATAGTGGTGGATGCCGTGCTGATGACGTCGGATGAAGCCAGCATCGTGTTCGGCTTCAGCTGGACCTATTTCCGGGTGGAAGCTCCGCGGCCGCGGGCGCTGGTGAATTTTCTCAGTACGATCATGCCGCTCAAGCAGGTGCACGAGCTGTACACGGCGATCGGCCACAACAAGCACGGCAAGACCGAGCTCTACCGCGGGCTCATGCGCCATCTCACTGAGCCCGCCGCCCGCTTCGCCTTTGTCGAGGGAGACGAGGGGATGGTCATGGCGGTCTTCACGCTTCCCTCGTTCAACGTGGTGTTCAAGATCATCAAGGACAGCTTCGGCGCACCCAAGAACACGACCCGCCGGGCGGTCATGGCCAAGTATCAGTTCGTGTTTGTGCGGGACCGGGTGGGCCGGCTGGCTGATGCGCAGGAATTCGAGCATCTGGAGTTTCCCCGCCACTGCTTTCCCGACGAGCTGCTGGATTATCTGCTCCGGGTAGCCGGGTCCACCGTCCGGCTCGAGGGAGACCGGGTGGTGGTACGACATCTCTACACCGAGCGCCGGGTCACACCGCTCAACCTCTTCCTGCGGGACGCCGATGAGGCCGCGGCACGGGCCGCGGTGATCGACTACGGCAACGCCATCAAGGATCTCGCTGCCGCCGACATCTTCACCGGCGACATGCTGGCGAAGAACTTCGGGGTATCCCGCCATGGGCGGGTGATCTGCTATGACTACGACGAGCTCTGCCTGCTCTCGGAATGCCGGTTCCGGCACATTCCCAGGGCTACTTCGGAAGACGAGGAATTTGCGGCTGAACCCTGGTTCTACGTCGGCGAGCAGGACGTGTTTCCCGAGGAGTTCAGCGCGTTTCTACTGCCGCCGGGCGCGCTGAGAGAAACCTTCCTCGAGGCACATGGGGATCTGCTGACGACCGATTTCTGGCAGAAGGTTCAGCGGAGGCTCGCCCGAGGCGAGATAGTGGACGTATTTCCCTACCCGCGGAATGCCCGGCTGCAACGCCGGGCTTAACGCGAGTCCGCTCAGCGTTCGAGGTTGGTGAGCTCCTGCGCGGCTTCGAGGATTCTGCGGGTGTAATCCCGGGCTGATTCGCGAGCCTTGCGCTCGGGGAGCACAAAGGCGGGATTGTCCGGCTCGGCGGAGTCGGGGGCATTCGTCATGGTATCGCCGCCGCGGGCTTCCACCATGGACTCGAACCGCTCCACGGCCGACCAGAGATCGGCCAGCTCCTCATCACTCTCATCGCCATTCAACAGCACCCCGCGGCGAGCTAGTATCTCCGCTGCGTGCTCCCGCGCACGGGTCTGCTCCTCTCCCCGGTGAGGGTTGAGTACCTCGTTGATCTCGTTCGAACCTGCATCTTTACGCTCGGTTGCCATAAAACCCTCAATAAGGAATCAGCCCGCACCGGACCCCGACTCAGCTCCTGGGACGAGCCCTGAGAAAACGCTCGGACAGTTGCTCCAGACGCTCATTACCGTCCTCCCGCGCGTACTCCAGGATACGCTCCACCAGAGGACGCAGCTTGGCCTCCCCCCAGTAATAGCCGGTGGCGGCTTCGGCGCTGGCGGTATCTCCCAGATCGGCGCCATGCAGGAGGGCCTGCGCCGCTGCCATGTCATACGAGGGATCTTCCCGAGGTGGTAGCGGGAACCGGGGGGCCTCACCCGCCGCGGCATCTTCGTTGACGAACGCCCTGGACATATTCGCAGTATAGTCCGGTTCTGCGGGCCTGCCAGGGGAAAGACAGAGCCCCGGGCGACGCTGCCGCCCGGGGCTCCTCTGATTTCGTGACGAACCGCTACTGACCTAGGACGCGCGGCGGAAGGGAGCCGAGAGGGTCACCTTGAGACGCGACCCCGAAGGCACCACGACATCCCGATCCTGGGTCTCGATAGCACGCTGGGTTCCAACGGCAGCGCCGGCGACCCCGCCGATGACCGCGCCCTTGGTGCTGCCTCCGCTTACCGCCGTACCCAGCAGAGCACCGGCGCCCGCGCCGACGCCGACCTTGGCGAGGTCGCCTGCGTTGGTCTTCCGGTCCTTGAGCGTACGGTCGAGCGCGGCCGCCGAGCCGGTGAGCGGATAGCTCCGGCCGGCAATCACGACCTTGGTAGGCGTGAGAACCAGCTTGCCGGTCTTGTCGCTCTTGTTCTCGGATTCCTTAATCGCGCTGATGGTGAGGTGTACCTTGGACCCGGCGGGGATGACGACCCGGCCGCTCTTGTCTTTCACGTCCGAAGACACCGTGCCGGTCAGCTTCTGGCCCGCCTTGTGGGTGCGGGAGCTGATTCCCGCGTCGAACTTGGCGGAGATCGCCGTGCCAGAGGACAGGGTCCTGGTAGCGGCCGCCGGGGCCGCTGTCTTGGCCTTTGCCGCAACCTTGGTCGTGGTCTTCGAGGGGGTCCTGGTGGCGCGGTCGTTCAGCGGCGCTCCGGTATCCACCGCAGGACGTTGCAGATCGCGGCCGGGATTGTCGCCGGCCGCTGAGCCGTCGGAATCGCCGCCGCATCCCACCAGAAGGGCTAGCGCGAGAAATACCAGTCGGTTACCTGCCATGGGACCCCTCCAAACACTATGGACTGGAAATGCAATCGGGATGCAGACGGCGGGGGGAGGGGCAATTCCAGGGCCATGGCCCCGGGTGCGAGGGCTGTTACTGGAGAGTGTAGAGGTAGGCTGCCATGTCGCGGGCCGTGGCAGGGACGACCCCGAGATTCGGCATGGCGGTGCCCGGCTCCACCGCCTGGGGATTCACAATCCAGCGGATCAGGTTGTCCGGGCTGTTCACCAGCTGGCCCGCTATATAGGACCGATTGGCGAAGCCCGTGAGCGGCGGGCCCACGCTGCCGCGAGCACCGCGAATGCCGGGAATCTGGTGGCAGGCGCCGCAGCCAAATCCGGCGAGCGCCTCACGCCCTCGCTCCGGACTCCCCAGGTCCGCGGGTACTCCGTTGCCGGCGCGGGAACACCCCGCCAGCAGCATAGAGGCCACGAGAGTGGGAAACAGCAGGCGAACCGGAGGGCGCATAGGGATCTACATACGATCAGGCGCGACGCAGAGCAGTGAGGAGGGTCACGGGGGTGCGGGAAAGCGGGGAGGAGAGTAGGCGGGTACACGGTGGGCGGGAGCAGTAAAATGTTTAAATGATGAGCGGGACAGATCCGAAGACCTGCCCCGCTCCAAGGTCACTTCCCCGCTCCCCTCTGTTCCGCGTCCCGCCTACTGCACCGCGTTCATCATGTCGAAGATCGGGAGATACATCGCCACCACCATGCCGCCGACGATGACGCCGAGGATCACGATCATCAACGGCTCCATCAGCGAGAGCAGGGCCGAGACCGCGACGTCCACCTCTTCATCGTAGAAGTCAGCGATCTTGGTCAACATCTCGTCCAAGCCGCCGGTCTGCTCACCGACCGCGATCATCGAGATCACCATGGGCGGGAAGACCTTCGATTTCTCCAGCGGGGCGGCGATGGTTTCACCGCCGGCGATGGACTGCCGGGACTCCATTACCGCGTTGTGGATGACCTGGTTGCCCGCGGTCTTCGCCGTGATCTCCAGGCCATCGAGAATGGAAACGCCGGAGGAGATCAGGGTGCCCAGCGTCCGGGTGAACCGCGACACCGCCGACTTCCGCAGAATGTCGCCCAGAATGGGGGCGCGCAGCATCATGCCGTCGATCTGCAGCCGTCCGGTCGAGGTGGCGTAGTACCGGTTGAGCAGGAAGATGAAGCCGCCAATCCCGGCGAGAATCATCCACCAGTAGGAGATCAGCCCCTGGGAGAGCCCGATGACTATTCTGGTGGGTAAGGGCAGCTCGAGGTTGACCGACGCGAACATGGCCTCGAACGTCGGAATCACGAAGATGAGCAGCACCGCGATGGCGATCACGGCCACGCTCATGATGACCGCCGGGTACACCATTGCGCCCTTCACCTTCCGGATCAGGGCGTCGCTCTTTTCAAGGAAGGTGGCGAGCCGGATGAGAATGGTGTCGAGAATA
>DASPKB010000244.1:0-3970 GCA_035628315.1 Gemmatimonadales bacterium
GGCCCCCGAGCAGATGCGCCGGGAGCGGCGGCTGGTCGAGCGCTGGAGCTCCATCTATTCCCGCTTCAATGAAGTGCTTGCCGGAATCATGACGGTTAAAGGCTACGTCATGGAAGAGGAGGAGAAACGCCGATTCCTTCAGGGGGTTCGGGAGGGCAATGAGATCGTCCGGCGCGGGGTGAAGACCGACAACTTCACCGGCACGCTCCGCACCCTTGCCGCCACCACCGCGCGGCTCGCCGCCCTGGCCCTCGGCGGCTACTTCGTGCTGCAAGGCGAGATCACCGTTGGTACGCTCGTGGCCTTCCTGGGCTACATCGGCGGACTATTCGGCCCGGTTCAGGGCCTGACCAATGCCTACCAGACGTTCCGGCGGGTAAGTGTATCCCTCGAGACGATCTACGGCATCCTCGACGCGGACGACGTAGTAGGAGACGCGCCGGGTGCGTCTGACATTCGTCAGCTGAAAGGCGAAGTAGAGTTTCGGAACGTCAGCTTTGGCTATCAGCCGGGATCTGCGGTGCTGCGGGGCATCAATCTCACGGCACGGCCGGGAGAAACGATTGCGCTGGTGGGGCCGAGCGGCAGCGGCAAGACGACGCTCGCAACCTTGCTTCAACGATTCTATAGTGTGAGCGAAGGCACGATCACCATCGATGGCGTGGACATCCGTGACATGACACAGCACTCATTGCGGAGCCAGATCGGGGTGGTATTCCAGGATGCACACCTATTCAATGACACGGTCCGGGCCAACATCGCCTACGGACGCCCACAGGCCACCCAGGAAGAAATCGAGGCCGCTGCCCGCGCAGCCCACGCGCATGACTTCATCATGAGCTTGCCGGGGGGCTATAACACTATTGTACGGGAACGCGGTACCAGGCTCTCGGGGGGCCAGCGGCAGCGCATTGCGATTGCTCGCGCCCTGCTGAAGAACCCGCCTATCCTCATCCTGGACGAAGCCACTTCGGCGCTTGACAGCGAGTCGGAGCGGCTCATTCAACAGGCGCTCCGCACCCTGCTGCAGGGGCGCACGGCGTTCGTCATCGCACACCGGCTTTCTACGGTTCGCGATGCGGACCGGATCGTGGTGATCAAGGATGGAGTGATCGCTGAGGTTGGAACTCACCCGCAACTGATTGCCGCCGGCGGCTACTATGCTTCACTGGTAACCCGGCAGACCCAGGGATTTCTGGAGGAATCCGAAAAAGCGGCCTGACTACTCCTCTTCGGACGTGAAGGGCGGAACGTTGGTGAGCCAGAAGCCGGCCAGCCCACCCTGCTGATCTACTTCCACATAGAAATTGTCGGCCACACGGACACATTCCACTGACCGCCGGGGACCGATCCGAAGATGAAACACGCTCTCCGTGGCATTGGTCTGAACAGAGAGCGTGGTATCTACCTCGAGCGAGGCCACGCCGGGACGAGAAGGCCGGGAAGGCAGCACGACCCGGCCATCCGTGAGCTTTGCGGGAACCCGGAGGTCGGCCCCGGTGGTCACCTCCGGCCAGACCACGACGTCCAGACCGCAGATCACGCCGTTGTTCACGTCCAGTACTGCGACGGAACCCTCCGCGTCGGTCAATTCGACCGTCCCGGTCAGACCACCGCTCTTACGGTTTCCCTTGAAGGCGCCGGAAAGGATGTCGGTCTCCGAATCCCACCGCCAGCTGATGGTGGGCAAACCTCCGCTGAGCGGCTCAATTCTGGCTTCGATGCTCATGGGACCGGCGTCAGGCTGCACGAGCGGGTTCGAGCCGGTGGATCATGCGGAGCGTTCGGTCCAGCCCTTTCTCGAGATCTGCGTCGGAGACAGCATAGCTGAGCCGGACCCAGCGGTCGTCGCCAAAGGCGGCGCCCGGAACCAGAGCGACCCCTTCCTCCCGCATTAGTTGCTCGCAGAAGCTCTGCCCGGTGACCGGGTCTGATTCCCGGATGCCATCCACCCGGAAGAAGAAGTAGAAGGCGCCATGCGGCTCGACAAACTCGATGCCGGGCACCTCTGAGCGGAAGCGGTCAACCAGAAAATCTCTGCGGCGGCGAAATGCTGCCACCATGCGGGTGACCTCGGCCTCCACTCGCTCATCCGTAAACGCCGCGGCTGCGGCCCACTGTGCTGGATGGTTGGCGCCGGTCGTGGTGTGCGACTGCAATGCCGCCATGGCTTTGGTGACATGGGGCGGCGCCAGAGCGGCGCCGATGCGCCATCCCGTCATAGCGTAGGCCTTGCTGGCCCCATAGATGATGACTATGCGCTCCAGGAACTCGTCGGGAAGATCGAGGAAGGAGGGTGCCGGGCCGGAGCCGTAGTTGATTCGCCGATAGATCTCATCCGAAATGATCCAGATGTCGTTCTTCCGGGCCCACTCGGCGATGGCCTTGAGCTCTGCCTGGGTGTACACCGAGCCAGTGGGGTTACAGGGCGAGCAGAGAATCAGGCCGCGAGTGAGCTTGTGGCTCATGCGGTCGAGATCCCGGACACTGACCTTGAGACCCCACTCGGGGTCGCCTGGCACCAGCACCGGCTCAGCCCGGGTCAGGTGTACAATCTGAGGGTACGAGACCCAGGCAGGCGCCGGGATGAGCACCCGGTCCTTGGGGCCGAACAGGGTAAAGCAGGCGTTGAAGATCGATTGCTTGGAACCGGAGCTCACGACGATCTGTTCCGGATCGACCCGCCGCCCGCCTGACATGCTCGAAAGCTGCTGGGCTATGCCGCGCCGCAGCTCGGCAATGCCCACATTGGGCGGGTAGCGCGTCAGGCCTCGCTGGATCGCCTGAACTCCCGCCTGGGCAGCGGTTAGTGGTGTATCGAAGTCCGGCTCCCCCACGCCGAGATCCAGCACGTCCTCTCCAGCGGCCTTGCGGCGTTTGGCTTCGTTGCTGATGGCGACGGTTTCCGACGCTTTCAGGTGCTGAACGTTGATCGACAGTGGGTCGGGCATAGCGATCCGATTGGGGTAAGGTGCGGAGAGACGGGGAAAAGTTTGGTGAGCGGGCTGGCGATGTCAACCGTTCTGCGCTTACCTTCGTGCGGCTTGTTACCAGTTGATCCGCAGAGCAGGAGCCGACGTGCCCTCCTTCGATGACCTCCACATCCAACCGGCGATCGCTTCGACTCTCGACCTGCTCGGTTGGACTCCCGATGACCACACCGTCAAGGAAGTGGCACCGACAACGGCTCGCGGGCACAATCTGGTGGCGGTCACTCCCCCCGTTCCATCCTACACCACGCCGGCTCTGGCAGGCACCCTGAGCCGGCTCGAAAGGGAGTCTCAGGCACTGGTGATTGTACCAGCGGAACAGCTGGACGAGTGGGGCGCGCTGTTCTACCGCCTGACGCAGGGCACCAATCTCAGGGTGCACGTCTCGCGGGGAACGGCCCGTGCCATGCGCCTCCTCCGATCGAATTCGGTCGGCATCGTAGTGGGCACGCCCGCTACGGCGTTGACCCTGGTCAGCCGGTCAGCCCTGCAGATGGACCGGGTCCGATCGCTCGTGCTAGCCTGGCCCGAGCTAATGCCGGACGAAGACAGCATCATCCCGCTAATGCAGGATCTGCCCAAAGAGTCTCAGCGGATGGTCTTTACTTCAGACGCAGCTCGGGTGGGGACCTTGGTTGAACGGTATGCCCGAAAGGCGCTCACCACTGGAGTGGCAGACGCCGAAGCGTCACCTGTCGGGCCAATCCGCACTGTGGCTGTTTCATGGGCCGGACGAACGCGCGCACTCGCCGATCTCATCGAGCTCCTGGACCCTGCGTCGCTCGCAGTCTGGACTGCCGATCGCCGGTACCACGATGTGATCGGCCATTCGATCGCGTCGAGCCAGCCGGAGGTGCAGCTGGTCACAGAAGACGCACCCCCGGTTGGTACCGTTGTGGCGTTCGACTTGCCGGATCCACACCGGCTTCGCCAACTCCTCACCGCGGGGGAGGTAGTAGTATTGGTACCGCCTGGTGGAG
>DASPKB010000245.1:0-2638 GCA_035628315.1 Gemmatimonadales bacterium
ATGGACCGCTGCCCACGCACTACGAGCCGGTGGAATCGGTGATTCAGAACCCGCTCTACCGGCAGCAGAGCAGTCCGGTGTTCAAGTACTGGAAGCGGGACAGCAACCCGGTCTCCAGCATAGCCGATCCCCAGTTCCCCTACGTGATCACCACGTATCGGCTGACCGAGCACTATCTCTCAGGTGTCATGAGCCGGTGGAATCCCTGGCTGACCGAGCTGATGCCCGAGCTGTTCGTAGAGCTGTCGCCGGAGCTGGCTGAGGAGAAAGGGATCAGGAACACCGACTGGGTACAGATCAGCACACCGCGCGCCCGAGTTCGAGCCAAGGCGCTGGTGACCCGGCGAATGCGGCCGTTCCGCATCGGTGGAAAGCTGGTCCACCAGGTGGGGATGCCCTGGCATTGGGGCTGGGAAGGCGTGGTCACCGGGGACGTCGTGAACTCGCTCACCTCCATGGTTGGCGATCCCAACGTGAGCATTCACGAGGGGAAGGCGTTCGTCTGTAATCTCGAAAAGGTCTGAGTTGTGCGGAGAGGGGAAACCATGCCTGAACCGATGGGATTTTATACCGATACGACTGTCTGCATCGGATGCAAGGCTTGTGAAGTGGCTTGCAAGGAATGGAATCAGCTTCCGTCCCGGGGGGGCGGCCAGCAGGAGATGAGTGGCGACAGTTACGACAATACGATGCGGCTCGACGGCATACACTGGCGCCACGTCAAGTTCATCGAGCAATTCACTGAGGATCGGGCAGACGGGCGCTGGCTGATGATGAGCGACGTGTGCAAGCACTGCGTCCAAGCGCCGTGCCTCGAGATTTGCCCCACCGGCGCCATCATCCGCACCGAGTTCGACACGGTGGTGATCCAGAGCGATACCTGCAACGGCTGCCGCGCCTGCATCGGGGCCTGTCCGTTCGGTGTAATCGATATCAACCCAGCATCGGATGTGGCTCAGAAATGCACCTTATGCTACGACCGGCTCCAGGTCGGCATGGAGCCGGCCTGCTCCAAGGCCTGCCCCACCGACTCGATCCAGTTCGGCACGATCCGCGAGCTCAAGCAGAGGGCCGAGGCTCGGGTACAGCAGCTGCACGGGTTAGGGGAGAAGCGGGCATATCTCTACGGTGCGGACGAGAAGTTTCTTGGCGGGCTCAACTCCTTCTACCTCCTGGTGGACAAACCCGAGGTCTATGGTCTCCCGACCAACCCGAAGATGCCGACCAGGAATCTCATTCCCTCTTCGCTGTTCTCTGTCGCGGGGGCGGTGGTGATCGGCCTGCTGGGCATGGTAGGCCTTCGCAAGCGGAGAATGGATGAGGGGACCGATGTCTGACACCTTCTTCACGGCAGCTCCCGAGTGGACCTGGTGGATCATCTTTTACTTCTTCGTGGGAGGGATCGCAGGCACGGCGTTTTTCCTGGCGGCGCTGATGCAGGTGGCGGACCGGTCGCCCGGCGCCGGCCGCCAGTCACCGGCTCGTCCTCTCATTCGGCTCGGGTATTACATCGCCTTCATCGGCGCGCTCATCAGCGGATTTCTCCTCACGGTAGATCTCAACCGTCCACTCCGCTTCTGGCACATGCTGGTCGAGTCCAACACCGGCCAGCCGATGTTCAAGTCATGGGTGCCGATGTCGGTGGGGTCGTGGGCGCTCCTGCTCTTCGGACTGTTCTCATTTCTCGCGGCACTGGCGGCGTTCAGTGAGGAACGGCGGGCGCCGCGGTTCCTGCAGTCCGCCCCGATAAGGTGGTTGGGCGGCCGCGGGCCGAGCACCATCGTCGCGGTGCTGGGAAGCATCTTCGGTCTTTTCATAGCGGGGTACACCGGCGTGCTGCTCGCGGTGACGAACCGGCCGATCTGGGCCGATTCGACTCTCGTCGGCCTCCTCTTCCTGGTATCCGGTGCCTCCAGCGGGGCTGCGGCGCTGATCCTTCTTGGCATCCGCCGCAAGGTTGCCAATCCCGCGACCCTGGGCTGGCTCTCCTGGTTCGATAAACGGGTCCTCGTTCTCGAACTGGTGGTCCTGATCGCGTTCCTGATCTCGCTAGGGTCAGTGGCGCGGGTGTTCCTGAGCATATGGGGCGTGCTGCTGCTGGTTGGAGTGGTCGGTGTGGGGATCCTCTGGCCTCTCCTGATGGAACGGAAGCAGCGGGCCCACGAGACCAGGCAGCTGGTTCGTTCGGCGTCTCTGGTGCTGCTCGGAGGATTTCTGCTGCGGGTAGTGGTGCTGCTGTCGTCGGAGCAGATCCACGTGCTCGGGTCAGGCGTTACCGGGCCGTGACTCCGCAGAGATCCCCCGGCCGCACTCCGGGCAGGCTCTTCACTTCGCTTCGGATCACAGTGACGGCTCCTGTTTTCCTGGTTGCCGCATGTGCCAGCCCCGAAGCCGGCCGGCGGCCCGGGCACCCTGGCGCTGACGTCAAGAACTGGAGCTCGCCGGTAGAAATGCACGCCGGAGCCGAACCTTACTACGAAACACCCTGCGTCACGGAACGAGTGGAATGCCACGGACCACTGCCGGTTTTCGGCCCGACACCTCTGCCCGACTAGCCGAGCTGGGCCGGCAACGGCCGGAGTGGGAAGGCTGGCTCAAGCTGGTTGGCGAGGCAGAACGAGCCGCAGGGGATGCGACG
>DASPKB010000246.1:0-4351 GCA_035628315.1 Gemmatimonadales bacterium
GGGAGGCTCGCCTGCCGGTCTACCTGGGCCTGGCCAACGAAGAAGGCTTCCCTCATGAAGGACGTCTGGACTTCGTCGACAACCAGGTGGATCCGAACACCGGGACGATCCGTACGCGCGCCGTGTTCTCCAACCGCTCGCGTGCGCTGACTCCGGGTCTGTTCGCCCGGGTCAAGCTGGTGGGGACCGAGAAGACCAAGGCGCTGCTGGTGCGCGATGCGGCCATCGGCACCGACCAGGACCGGAAGTTCGTGCTGGTAGTTGGCCCGGGTGACTCGCTGGTCTACCGCCCGATCGTACCGGGCCGGCTGCACGAGGGTCTCCGGATCGTGAGCTCGGGCCTCAAGCCGGGCGAGCGGGTTGTGGTCAACGGCTTGATGCGGGTGCGGCCTGGGATGAAGGTGGCGCCCACTCTGGCCCCGATGGTCCCCGACTCCACCCAGACGGCAGCGGAGCGCTGAGCCATGCGGTTTTCCCGCTTCTTCATCGACCGGCCCATCTTCGCGGCCGTCGTCTCGATCGTGATCTTCATCGCGGGCCTGATCTCCATGTTCGGGCTACCGGTGAGTGAGTACCCCGAAGTGGTGCCGCCTTCGGTTGTGGTGCGGGCGGTCTACCCCGGAGCCAACCCCCGGGTGATCTCGGAAGCCGTCGCCACGCCGCTCGAAGAGCAGATCAACGGCGTCGAGAACATGCTGTACATGACGTCTCAATCAACGTCCGATGGCGTGCTCACGCTGACCGTCACTTTCCGTGTCGGGACCGATCCCGACCTGGCGCAGGTACAGGTGCAGAACCGGGTGAGCCAGGCACTGCCCCGCCTGCCCGAGGAAGTACGTCAGCTCGGCGTCACCACGGTGAAGAGCTCACCCAACTTCATCATGGTGGTCCACCTGCTGTCGCCCGACGACCGCTATGACGTGACCTATCTCCGGAACTACGCCCTCCTGCAGGTCAAGGATGTGCTGGCGCGGATCCCGGGCATCGGCCAGGTCGAGGTGTTCGGTGGCGGCGACTACTCGATGCGTGTCTGGCTCGACCCCGGCAAGATCGCCGCACGGGGCCTCGCCGCCACGGACGTCGTGAACGCCATCCGGGAGCAGAACGTGCAGGTGGCCGCCGGCGTGGTGGGCGCCCCGCCGATGCCGCTGCCGGTAGACTATCAGCTCAGCATCAACGCCCGGGGCCGCCTCAGCACCGAGGAGGAGTTCGGAGACATCATCCTCAAGACCGGGGAGCAGGGCGAGATCACCCGGTTGCGGGACGTCGCGCGGCTGGAGCTGGCGGCCGGCGACTACGCCTTGCGTTCGCTGCTCGACGGCAAGGAAGCCGTTGGAATCGGAATCTTTCAGGCGCCCGGTTCCAACGCCCTGGAGCTGTCGAACACGGTGCGCGCCACAATGGATCAGTTGAAGCTGAACTTTCCCGAGGGCGTTCAGTACCGGATCGTCTACGACCCGACGGTGAACGTGCGGGACGGCATTCGAGAGGTGGTCATAACGCTGTTCGAGGCCATCCTGCTGGTGGTGCTGGTGGTGGTGCTGTTTCTGCAGACCTGGCGGGCGTCCATCATTCCGCTGGTTGCAGTGCCGGTGTCCATCGTGGGCACCTTTGCCATCCTGCTCGCGTTCGGATTCTCCATCAACACCCTGTCGCTCTTCGGGCTGGTGCTGGCCATCGGCATCGTAGTAGACGATGCCATCGTGGTGGTCGAGAACGTGGAGCGGAACATCGAGGCCGGGTTGTCGCCCCGCGACGCAGCTCATAAGGCGATGGACGAGGTGAGCGGCCCGATCATCGCCATCGGGTTGGTGCTGTGCGCGGTGTTCGTGCCGGTGGCTTTCCTGAGCGGACTGACCGGTGAGTTCTACCGCCAGTTCGCCCTGACGATCGCCTTCTCGACCGTGATCTCTGCGATCAACTCGCTTACCCTGTCACCCGCACTCAGCGCGATCCTGCTGAAGCCGCACGGGGCGCCGCCCGACCGGCTCACCCGGGTAATCAACCGTCTGTTCGGCTGGGTCTTTCGGCCGTTCAACCGGTTCTTTGCCCGCAGCTCCGCCGGCTACAGCTCGGCCGTAAACCGAGTCATTCAGCGCAAGAGTCTTGCCCTCGCGGTGTACGCGGGTCTGCTCGCGCTCACCTGGTTCAGCTTCTCCAGAGTCCCCAAAGGATTCGTGCCGACGCAGGACAAGCAGTATCTGGTTGCCTTTGCGCAGCTCCCCGACGCGGCGACCCTCGATCGCACCGAAAAGGTCATTCGCACCATGGCCGATATCGGGAGCAAGCAGCCGGGTGTCGAGAATGCAGTGCAGTTCCCCGGGCTATCGATCAACGGGTTCGTCAACGCGCCGAACGCGGGAATCATCTTCTTCACCCTCAAGCCGTTCGATGAGCGGCACGGGTCAGAGCAGTACGGCCTGAACATCGCGGAGGCGCTCAACGCCAAGTTCGCCGGTATCCAGGATGCATTCGTGGCAGTGTTTCCTCCGCCGCCGGTGAACGGTCTGGGCCAGGTCGGCGGGTTCAAGCTCGAGCTGGAGGACCGGGCCGGCCTGGGCGAAGCCGCGCTCAACGAAGCAACCCAGGCGCTGCTCGCCCGCGCGTGGCAGACTCCGTCGCTGGCCGGCGTGTTTAGCGGCTACCGGGTCAACGTGCCGCAGCTGGACGTCGAGGTGGACCGGGAGAAGGTCAAGCGCGAAGGGATCGTGCTGACCGATCTGTTTCAGACGATGCAGGCTTACCTGGGATCGGTGTACGTCAACGACTTCAACAAGTTCGGACGCACGTACCAGGTGAAGGTCCAGGCCGACGCGCAATTCCGGGCTACGGCTGACGACATCGCCCGGCTCAAGGTTCGGAACGCACAGGGAGCGATGGTCCCGCTCGGCTCGGTGGTGCAGGTGAAGGAGTCGCACGGGCCCGATCAGGCCACGCGCTACAACGGCTATCCGGCCGCGGACATCAACGGGGGGCCGGCGCCGGGCTACAGCTCCGGGCAGGCGGAAGAGGCAATCGAGGGGTTGATGCGAGAAGTGCTGCCCAACGGAATCGGTTACGAGTGGACCGACCTGAGCTATCAGCAGCGGCTGGCCGGCAACACCGCGATCTTCATCTTTCCGCTTTGCGTGATCCTGGTGCTGCTGGTGCTGGCGGCGCAGTACGAGAGCTGGACGCTGCCCCTCGCGGTCATTCTCATAGTCCCGATGTCGCTGCTCTGCGCCATCGGGGGCGTGTGGCTCGCTCGGGGTGACAACAACATCTTTACCCAGATCGGCTTCCTGGTGCTGATCGGCCTCGCGTGCAAGAACGCGATTCTGATCGTGGAGTTTGCCCGCGAGCTGCACCTGCAGGGCCGTTCGGTTATCGAGTCGGCGCTTGATGCCTCGCGCATCCGGCTTCGCCCCATCCTCATGACCTCATTCGCCTTCATCATGGGCGTGCTGCCCCTGGTGTTCTCCAGTGGCGCCGGCGCCGAGATGCGGCACGCGATGGGTGTGGCCGTGTTCTCGGGCATGCTGGGCGTCACCTTCTTCGGTCTGGTGCTCACGCCGGTGTTCTACGTGGTGCTCCAGGGAATGGTCGAGCGGCGGACACGGATGGCTCGCCAGTTTGCGGTGCAGCCGGCTCACGATGAGGACTCGAGACATGCGTAAGACAGCACTCTTCGCCTGGCTTGCCCTGGCTGCGGCCGGCTGCGCGTCGGCCCCCGGCTACCGGCCCTCGCAGGTCCAGCTCCCGAGCGCATTTCGGGAGACGCGGGACACTACCGTGGAGGTGGTTACCACCGGAGCGGCGATACCCGTCAGCTGGCCCGATCTCGGTGACACGACGCTGACCAGGCTCATAGGCCAGCTGGCTCGCTCCAATTTCGACCTCCGGGCAGCCGAGGAGCGGGTCCGCGGTGCGCGGGCTGCCCGCACCGAGGTAGCGCTCGACCTTGCGCCGACCGTCACGTTCGCCGGCGGCTATACTCGCCAGCGATTGGCCGGTGCGTCGTTTCCCATCGGCTCGGGGACCTTTCCCGACCAGGATATCTGGGACGCAGGTTTCGACGCATCCTGGGAGCTGGACCTGTTCGGCAGGGTACGCCGAAACGTGCAGGCGCAGGGAGCGTTCGTCGGAGTGACCCAGGAGGATCTGCGGAACGTTCAGATCTTACTTACGGCGGAGCTGGCCCGGGCTTACTTCGATCTCCGGGGGGCGCAGGAGCAGTTGGCCGTTGCCACCCGAAATGCCGAGAACCAGCGCCGCACTCTGGCCCTCACCCGGGAGCGGCTCGAGGCAGGCCGCGGCACCGCATTCGATACCGAGCGGGCCCAAGCACAGCTGAGCTTCACGCTCGCTTCGA
>DASPKB010000247.1:0-3998 GCA_035628315.1 Gemmatimonadales bacterium
CACTGCGGGGTGCTGAGAGCCGATCGCCAGCTTCACGACTGCACCAGCGATCGTGGCCGCAGCAGCGGCTCCCCATAGGCGTACCAGCAGCGGGAGTGGCAGCGCGGTGCGGCCGATCCGCTTCTCCAGACTTCGTCGGAGCAGCGCAAACTCGACCCAGGCTGCCAGGCTGGAGGAGATCGTGAGCCCGACCGCACCCCATCGGGGATGGACATTGAGCAGCGCCGGCACTGGAATCGCGAACAGGTACCCCAGCACAACACTGAGCACCACCCGCACTGAACCGAAGCGGAGTGGTGTTTTGGTGTCCTGAAGCGCGTAAAAAGTCGAGGCATAGAGCCGGCCCCAGGTCGACGCGAGGAGACCAATGGCGGAGCCTGCCAGGATTGCCCAGACATACTCCGTCATGCTCCGGGTGAATGCACCAGACTGGTAGAGAGCGGCAACAATGACATCTCCCAGCACGATGAAAGCCACGGCAGATGGAATCACGAAAAAGGCGATGTGCCTAAGCCCCCGGATCAGCCGTGCGGTCAGCTCCGAGCCAGGTCCGTCACCCTCACCTCGCGCCTTCGACATTGCCGGCAGCTCGGCGGCTGACACGGACATGCCGAAGAGGCTGACCGGCAAGGTATACAGCACCTGAGCATAGGAGATCGCCGCGACAGCGCCGGTCGGCAGCAAGCTCGCAAGGACCGTATCTATGTAGGCACTGATTTGGACCACGCCCCGGCCCACGAATACAGGGAGTGCGTTCCGGAGCACTGTTCCTGCGGCTCTCATCCCCTGGCGCACCGCCGCGGTTACCCCAATGAGCCGAAGCACCATCGGGAGCTGAATACCGAACTGCAGCAGGCTCCCGACAACCGATCCCCATGCAGCGATCTCGGTCAGCCGATATCCTCGGGCCTCGTCGCCGTACGCGAGGAGAGTCCCGATGATGGCAACGTTCCACAGCACCGGTGCGGAATAGGATAGGAAGAACCGGCCATGGCTGTTGAGAACTCCGAGACACCATGCTGAAAGCACGAGCAGACCGGAGCCCGGAAAGAGGATGCGGACCAGCCGGATCGTGGCTTCGCGTTTCGCGTCTTCAAATCCGGGAGTGAAAATGCTGACCAGGACGGGAGTAACCAGAATGCCGAGCAGGACCACCACGGAGGTTGCCAGGGCAAGTACACCACCCACCGCAGCCGCTACCCGGCGCGCGTTTGCTTCATCACCCTGGCTGATCAGGCGGGAGTACAACGGGATGAATGAGGCGGAGAGAACCCCCTCCCCGAAGAGATTCTGGAGGAAGTTGGGAATTTTGAATGCCGCGTTGAACGCGTCGGCCGCGTCTGATGTCCCGAGATAGTGCGCAAAGACCCGGTTCCGAACCAGGCCAAGAATACGGCTCAGCAGGATACCGGCGGCTAAGACCACTGCGGGCCGAGCCGGTCTGGGCGTCAGGGGCGTTGCGGAGGTGGGAGGGTGGCGCGCTGGCCCGGGTCTTCCAGCAGACGTTGCAGGAAGGCGTTCTCGTCCTGGAGCGTCTGGACGCTTCGGGCCAGATCATCCACTTCGGCCTCCAGGAGCTCGACCTTCTTGGCCAAATCGTTGAGCGCCGGAGGTATCTGCTGAGGTCCTTCGAGACGTCGGGCCAGAGCACGGCCGATGGGCGAGTCCACAATAATGCCCATGATGGGAATCAGCAGCGCCACCAGCAGGATCAGCGCAATCACCGACATAAGTCGAGTCTATGATGGATCAAGAGCGCCTTCAAGGGCCGCTGCGTACCAGGATTCCACGGCTTCGTTCAACTCGGCGATCAGCCCTGGTCCGTGCCGGGCCAAGAAGGGAGCTATCGTGAGGACGCGTTCCTGGGGCTGATTGTCGGGCAGGACAAGCGCGCGGGCCTTGGCTAGCTGCCCCAGCTCGACCTCCTGTCGGCGCTTCAGGTGCTGAACCAATTTCTTCTCAATGTCCTTGAGCCCCGCGAGCGCCTGATTCTTGGTGCCCTCCACCGGCCGGGCCAGGGTGGGATCGATCTCGACCGCGCTCTGGACCAGCATCTCGTAGCCCGAGACCACATTCCGCCGGAGAAGCTCGAGAGCTCGAGCGGCCTGGTCGGGAAGCTGCGAGCGAACCAACCGTGACTCCAGTGCTCCAGGCGGTTCGAGCAGCTCATGCAGCTCGATCCCAAACTTCTGAAGCACCCGGTCGATGCGAGGCTCCAGCAGTACGCCGGACCAGCGGGGGAGAACCACCTGACGGGGAACCCGCATTCTTTCGTATACGGGTTGGGCCAGCGCCAGATACTTCATTTCACTCGGTCCAGCGAGGTACGCGACCGTCGGAAGTAGCGAGCTCTCGATCACCGGCCGGAGGAGCACGTTGGGCGAAAGCCGTTCCGGCTCGGCTGCTGCGATCTGCTGCAGAGCCGCGAGCTCCAAGCGCTCCCGGCCGCGCCGGGTACGGAAGCTGCCACCCTCTCTCAGAAGACGATCGCGCCCGAGCGGACCCTCCAGCATCACCAGCGTTGCCCCATCGCCCACTGGCACCCCAGGATCTACTCCCCCAAGCTGCAGCTCCTGGGAACGCGCATCCAGGTCAGCGTCGAGCTCGCCGGCAAGCCCGAGTGCCTTGATGAGATACCGTGAGGCCGCCCGTTTAACAGAGGGATGACTGCTCTCCAGGCACACCACGCCCGCAGGGGCCAATAGTTCGGCAAGAGCCCCGCCGAAGCTTCCGGCGATGCTTGCCTCGCTGGTGTAATGCCGGTGCAGCCACTCGAGGGTCCAGTCTCGAAACTCTGATGTGGCCAGATCGGTGGCCAGCAACTCGAGGAGTGCTCCGATTTCCTTGCCGAGTGGCTCGCGATACAAGGGGGTGAGGGGCGCTTCAGGTGGCCGAGGCGGCAGCTCGGCATGGCGAACGGAGCCTTCAGCAGTGGTCCAACTCGCCTTGCTGGCCTCGGCATAGTCGTGGTCGTCACCGGCGACCCAGAACACTGGAACCACCGGCCGTTGCCACTGCCGTTCCAGAGTTCTTGCCAGCCCGGCGGCCGAAAGTGCCTTGTAGATGGTGAAAAGCGGTCCGGTGAAAAGGCCGGGTTGTTGACCGGTAGTGACCGCTAGCGCGCCGGGCTCGCGGAGCCGTGCCAATGCGGGCTCGCGGGCGGGGCTGGCGATGATCGCGTCGGCCAGGGCAGAATCGAACCGGTCTTCTCGTGGGGAAGGAAATTCGAGAGAGGCGGCGGCGCCGGTGGGCACGATGCGGATATTCATTGCACCTGCCCCATCAGGATCGTTCTCGGCGAATCGGGTGATAGCGTGGATCCATCGTAGTCACCGAAACGGTACCGGACCTGTACTCCGGCGCTCTCGAGCATGTCGGAGATCTGCTCCGGCTCGAAGAGTCGAACTCGCTCCATGTACTGCCTGCCTTCGCGGGCACGGATGCTTTTGCAGACGTACCGGCCGTCGGGCGACACCGTACGGGTGACCCGAACGGTTTGGTTTGCCAGTGTAACCATTTCCTCGGGAACCAGCGCCCGGCGGACCGCGGCGGGGTTGAGAAAATCGATCACGAACCAGCCCTCGGGGCGCAGCGTGGCTATCATCTCGTCGAGCGCGGTCCGGTGCTCCGCGTCGCGGTCGAAGTACCCGAAGCTGGTAAATAGATTGACGGTAAGGTGCATCGAGCCGAGCCGCACCGGCAATTGCCGCATGTCGGCACGGATGAGCGGTGCATCCGTTACCTGGCGGGCTACCCGCAGCAGCGTGGCGGAAAGGTCGAGCCCAAAGCAGCAGGCCCCGGCGTTCACGAAGGCCCGAGCATGTCGTCCGGCGCCGCAAGCCACGTCGAGAACGCGCCACCCGCGCTGGAGCCCGACCGTGCGCGCGATGAGCAACACTGCACGATTCGCGTCGGCATCGTCCCGGTGAGGTACAGGCGCAAATAGTCTTCGCCGAACCACTCTTCGAACCACTCAGTCATGAGTCCCGGATCGCGAA
>DASPKB010000248.1:0-3470 GCA_035628315.1 Gemmatimonadales bacterium
TTGACTGGCTGGGCGACACCGGCGATAGCGTCCTCGAGCGGCTCACTCCAGCGGGTATCCCCACCCGGGCGTAACAATCCACCAATCGAGGGATGGACGAACAGCCCGGGCGGGAGCGGTTGGTTCAGCTGGTAGTCCTGGATCTCCCACCGGCCGCGGATAATGCCCCGCGCGGGAAAGTCGAGCCACATTGCGCGGCGCCGGATCTCCACCTCCTGCCTGTAGGGCAGCCAGAATCGGCCCTCGTAGAGGGAGTTCTCCAGCACAACACTTATGTCTTCAAGGTGACGATCCAGGTAAGACGGAGGCGTAAAGCTGAACCGGAAACGCACCAGCTCGGCCGTGGCGATGTCCACGTACAAGGTTCCGACCACGAGCGGCTGCTCGAACGAGCGGGGCCGGACTCGAATTTCGTGTACCGTCACCTCGCCCGACACACTGCGGATCTGGATCGAATCCGAGAGGGCATAGTCATAGGAATGCAGCCCTGCCGGAGAGAGGGGATGCGGAACATCGCGCACCTCGTCACCTTCGCCGATCCGGATGACGTTGCCGAAGTTGTTGGTGACGATTCCCAGGTGGTCGCGGTGATAGCTGATGTCGGTAGGCAGAAAGGCGCCGTCACGCCAGCCCAGAATCACTTGCTTGCTGCGGTTGGGCGCCTGCCAATACACTTCCACGTCCAGCTCGTCCGCCTTCACCAGCCGTGGGGGATCAGCCAGGCCCTCGCCGACCTGCGCCAGGAACAGGACGAAGCCGTGTGCCCGGGCCCGATAGCTGGTAAGCCCCGAGTCCTCCTGGACCGCCAGCCTTCGGTTTACCGCCCTGCGCACCAGTTCCATAGTGGCGCCGGTGTTCCAGGATTGGGCAACGAGCGGTGGGAAGTGACAGGCGACAAGCGCCGCGCCGAGGAGCACTCGAAATTCCCAATACGTCCTGAGTTTCTTGCCCATGGATCTCTCACTCCTCACGGCTGGCTCCTCCCGGCTCCGATGTCGCGCAATATTTCAGAGCCCGGTATGCTGGGCAACCTGGCTTATGGCTGCTGGTGCCTGTGGGCCGCCGCGAGTGACCCCCACGGCGCCGACTGCCGCACCAGCACCTGCGCGCATCATCCCGCTCGGTCGCGCTATCGTGCTTGAAACTTCAGGCCCGCCTCCCTCCGACACGACCGTAAGCTTCGTGGCGGGGACTCCCCGGGTCATTGTGATGCGGCACGGACCTCCCGAGAACATCGTGTTTGCCCGAATCACCTTTCCCGCCACCTCATTTGCGGATAGCGGGCAGCTGGTAAATGTCGAGCTTCGCCCCCGGCCCGGGGTATACGGTCTGGATATGACGATCAGCAGCCCACCCCGCCCCGGTGTCATCGTCGTTTTCGAGTTTTCCAGGTATTTCTCGGCTCCTGCGCGGGCTCAGGAGGTCTATCGCAGTAATGCCGCTTTCGAGCGGGCTTTAGCGGTGGGACGGCTGCTCCCCGACAACTACATCGAGTTGCTGCCGTCGGTGGAAAGCGAGATCGACGAGGTGGGCGCAGCCGTATCGGGGGCCGGCAGCTACCTGGTGGCCGCCCCGCAGTGACACCCGGCTTTGAAGCCTTCGCCCAGCGGGCGCAGCAGGGCGGTATGGTGCCCGTAACCCGGCAAGTGGTGCTCGATGCCGACACACCGGTGACCGCGTTCGCCAAGCTGCACCGGGGCCCCTACGGGTTTCTGCTGGAGTCATTGGAGGGAGGCGAGCGCTGGGCCCGCTACACCTTCCTGGCTACGGACCCGCGGGAGGTATTTCGCTATCGAGGCCGGGAATGCTCCCGCTGGACGGCGTCCACGGGCTGGCAGGTGGCGGAAACCGACATCGCTCCCCTGGAACATCTCGGCCGGGTCATGCACCGCCACCCTCCCGTAGAGGTTCCGGGCTTGCCCCGCTTTACCGGCGGAGCCGTGGGCTACCTCGGGTATGATATCATCCGCAGCATCGAACGCCTTGCGGCTCCGCCGCCGGACGACCGCGATCTGCCGGACGCCCTTCTCATGGTGGTGGATACCCTTCTCGTCCTGGACAATCTTTTCAACCGGGCAACCGTCATTGCCAGTGTCGAGGTGCCCGAAGGATCGAGCCCGGCCACGCTGCGGCGTTTGTACGACGAGGCGGTGGAGCGAATCGAGTGCTGGCTCGAGCGGCTGGCTGCACCCGGAGAAGCTACGGTTCTCCAGATCGAGAACAGTCCCGAACTACCCCGCGCAATCAGCGCTTACACGGATGGTCAGTTTCGGGAGGATATCGGCCGGGTCAAGGAGTATATCGCCGCCGGCGACACCTTTCAGACGGTGCTCTCCCGACGGCTCGAGGTGCCGGCGCCGGATCCATTTCGCACCTACCGCTACCTTCGAGCGCTGAATCCTGCGCCTTATCTCTATTATCTCCACTGCGATGAGATGTACATCATCGGGAGCTCCCCCGAGATTCTGGTTCGGGTGGAGGACACCGACCTCACCGTGCGACCGATTGCAGGGACCCGGCCGCGCGGGGCAACCCCTGACGAAGATTTGCGCCTGGCGGAGGAGCTGGCGGCCGATCCCAAGGAGCGGGCCGAGCACCTCATGCTGGTGGACCTGGGCAGGAACGATGTAGGGCGGGTGGCGGAGTACGGCACCGTTCGGATGACCGCGTTCATGGCGGTCGAACGCTACTCCCATGTGATGCATCTGGTGAGCGAGGTCCGCGGCCGGCTTCGGCCGGAGCTTGATGCCCTGGCCGCCCTGGCCGCCTGTTTTCCGGCGGGGACGGTGTCCGGGGCTCCCAAGGTGCGAGCCATGCAGATCATCGATGAGCTGGAGCCGGTCCGCCGGGGGCCCTATGCGGGGGCCGTGGGCTACGTGGGTTGGGGCGCCCGAACGCTGGACACAGCGATAGCAATTCGAACCTGCGTCATCAAAGATGGTAAAGCCTGGGTTCAGGCGGGTGCCGGGATCGTGGCTGACTCGGATCCCGAGTCGGAATGGCGGGAAACCGAAGCCAAGGCACGAGCCGTGCTACTGGCGTTGGCGCTCGCTGGAATGTCGGAAAGGGCGGTGCAAGATATGCGTGAACCGACATGACACCAAATGGCTGAGGTGTACGCTTCTTCCGCTCGTTCCGCTTGGTCCGCCATATTCTGACAATGCCCTACAGACTGGTCAGCTTCTCCGGAGAACAGAGCTTCGAGCTTCCCCAGGGGCGAAGTCTCGTCGTGGGCCGGGGCATCAGCAGCGACATCGCCATCTATGACCCGACCATTTCCCGAAGGCATGCGGAGCTGACCGTAGGGATCGACGGGGTTCAGGTCAAGGATCTCGGCAGCTCGAACGGGACCTGCATCAATGGCAGCCGGGTGAGCGCAGGCTGGCTCAGCCCCAACGACTCGAGCACTTTCGGGAAAGTTCTATTTCAGCTCAAGGAGGTTCGGCCATCCGGGCAGGTCTCGGGAGGCG
>DASPKB010000249.1:0-2950 GCA_035628315.1 Gemmatimonadales bacterium
CTATCCTGCCGACTTGTTTCGGATCCAGGCGCAGCAACTCGAGCGGCCACCATGGAAGGTGGGAACCTTGACCGGCGCCTCGGGCGTCAGCGCCCCGGAACAGCACCCGGCACAGGTGGCGTGGGCGCCGGATACCTCGGGCCCACTTCTGATCTCCACCTTCGAAGTACCAACCGAGCGGCGGCTCAGCGCCGTGCTGCTGGGCTCCCGAGACAATGGACGCACCCACCTCTCGCTGGTTCGGCTCGACTCAGCTGCAACTCTTCCGGTCCGTGATGTCCTCCAGAACCGGTGGGCGAATTTCCCGTCCTACGATGCTCTGAGCGATTCGATCCGGCAGGACGGTGGTAAGCTGGAGCGCGGGCCGCTCCGGGTTGAGGTACACGGTGGCGGACCGGTGGCCTACCAGGGTTACTTCGCGCTTCGCCCCTCGGGCGGAACGGTGCTGGCCTGGGTGAGCGTGGCCGCACCCAACCGGCTTGGCGCCGGCCGCACCCTGAAGGAGGCGTGGAGTAACCTCCTTGGTGCTACCGTCCCGGCGCCTCCGGGAACGGCACAGGCAGGAAGATTAGATGAAGCGCGCCGGTGGCTGGAGCATGCCGATTCGGCGCTGCGTGCCGGTGACTGGACCGAGTTCGGCCGAGCCTGGAACAGCCTGCAAAACGTGCTCGGCGTACCGGCAGATTCGGCGAGATTTTAAGCTTGCTCGTCATTAGGGCACGGACTAGCTTGGAGGACTTTTTTTGCCGACAGCGGTTCTAGCACTCGGGGGCAACGCGTTGGCCCGCTCGGGTGAACCGGCTACCGTCACGAATCAGTTCCGCCACGCGCGGGAAAGCGTCGCTCCGATCGTGGAGCTGGCGAAGCAGGGCTGGCGCATCGTGATCGTGCATGGTAACGGACCGCAGGTGGGCGATGAGCTGGTGCGCAACGAGGCTGCCCGCAAGCTGGCTGCACCACTTCCGCTCGGGGTACTGGTGGCCGAAACTGCCGGGTGGATCGGCTACATGCTCCAGCAGTCGCTGCAGAATGCCCTCGCGTCTGCCCGGGTTCAGCGTGAGGTGGTTACCGTAATCACCCAGACGCTGGTGGATCGGTACGATCCGGCACTCAATCGGCCAACCAAGCCGATCGGTCACGCGCTCTCACCCGAGGAAGCCGCCCGATTGCAGGAAGCCGGGCGAGCAGTAGGTAAGGACGGTGCTGGTGAGTGGCGGCGTATGGCCACGAGCCCATTCCCGCTCGGCGTGGTGGAGTTTCCGGTTATTCAGCGTCTGCTGGATCACGGGGTGCTGGTGATCGCAGCGGGCGGTGGCGGGCCGCCGGTGTACCTCGACCCGCTGCTCGGCCTCGAAGGACTGGATGCTGTGGTGGATAAGGACCGGGTCTCCTCCATCCTTGCCACTCAACTCGAAGCCGAAGTGCTGATGATCCTCACCAATGTGGATGCGGTGTTCGAGGGGTGGGGCACTCCGCAGGCGAGGCCTATTCGGCGAATGACGGTGGCACAGGCGGACCGTATGATTGCGGAGGGCTCCCTCGATGCCGGCGGCATGAAGCCGAAAATCGAAGCGGCCTCAGCGTTCGTCCAGCGGAGCGGCGGCAGGGCCATAATCGCGCGGCTGTCGGACGGGCCCGCAGCGCTCCGGGGTGAAACCGGAACTACGATCGAGGAAACGACGTGAACATCCACGAGTACCAGGCTCGAACGCTGTTCAAGGCTGCCGGCATTCCCATGTTTGACGGCGACGTGGCGTCCACACCCACCGAGGCCGAGGCCATTGCGCGGCGTCTCGGCGGCCAGGTGGTCATCAAGGCACAGGTGCACGCTGGCGGCCGAGGGAAGGCGGGGGGAGTCAAGCTCGCGCGCAACGCTTCCGAGGCCCTGGATTTTGCTTCCCAGATCCTGGGAATGCAGATCAAGGGTCTCACCGTGAACAAGGTGCTGGTCGTGCCGGCCGCCGACATCGCTACCGAGAGTTATGTAGGCCTGATCATGGATCGCGAGACGCAGAGACCGGTTTTCATGGTCAGCTCGGCCGGCGGGGTCGACATCGAAGAGGTAGCTGCCAAAACACCCGAGAAGATCGTGCGGCTGCCGGTCGACCCCACGTACGGCCTGTTGCCGCACCAGAGCCTCGCGCTGTCCTTTGCTCTGTACGATGATTTCGCCCAGGTGAAGGCCGCGGCCCGCATGATGGAGCAGCTCTATAACGTCTTCGTGGGCAACGGATGCTCCCTCGCGGAGATTAACCCGCTGGTCACGACACCAACCGGGCAAGTGCTGGCACTCGACGCCAAGATCGTGATCGACGATAACGAGCTCTTCTGGCGCACTGATCTGGGCCTCCTGCGAGACGACTCTGCCGAGGAGCCGAGCGAAGCCGCTGCCCGGCGGGCAAATCTCTCTTTTATCAAGCTGGAGGGAGATGTTGGCTGCGTGGTGAATGGAGCGGGGCTCGCCATGGCCACCATGGATCTGGTCAAGTACTACGGGGGCGAGCCGGCCAACTTCCTGGACATCGGTGGCAGCTCGAGTCCAGAAAAGGTCATCAACGCGCTGAAGATCATCACCGCCGACTCCAGGGTGAAAGCCATCTTGTTCAACATATTTGGAGGAATCACCCGGACCGATGACGTAGCGAACGGAATCGTGGCGGCAACCCGGCAGTTCAAGGTCGACGTTCCGATCGTCATCCGGCTCACCGGTACCAACGAGGCGGAGGCTATCCGCATCTTGGAAGAGGTGGGGATGACCGCTCTCAGTGACATGGATCAGGCGGTACAGCGGGTCGTGCAGCTCGCCCGGAAGGCCGCATGAGCATCTTCATAGACAAGCGGACGCGCCTGCTGGTGCAGGGCATAACCGGCCGCGAAGGCGCCTTTCACACCCGACAGATGCTGGAATACGGCACGGCCGTCGTGGCCGGTGTCACCCCGGGCAAGGGCG
>DASPKB010000250.1:0-3494 GCA_035628315.1 Gemmatimonadales bacterium
AAGACAACCCGCCTGAGTGAGTACGAGGTCGAACTTGAGCGGCTCCGAGCGGAGGTGGCCGCTTGGAGGGCTCGCGCCGAAGCGCTTCCGATTCGAGATGATGTCGATTTCACCTCCGTTTCGGGCCGCGGGGTGGAGCCGGCATACACCGCCCTCGATCTGCCGGCAAACGTCATCGCAGCCACTGGCCTGCCCGGGAATTTTCCCTATACCCGCGGCATCCATCCGACCATGTATCGCGGCCGGCTCTGGACCATGCGACAGTTCGCCGGCTTCGGCACTGCCGAAGATACCAACACGCGCTACAAGTTCCTGCTCGATCGCGGTCAGACCGGCCTATCCGTGGCGTTCGACTTTCCTACTCTCATGGGTTATGACTCCGACCATCCTCGGTCCGAAGGCGAGGTCGGGAAGTGCGGCGTTGCGATCTCCAGCCTGGCAGACATGGAGACGCTGTTCGAGGGCATCCCGCTGGACCAGGTCTCCACCTCGATGACCATCAACGGCCCGGCGGCCATGCTGTTCTGCTTCTACGTCGCTGCCGCCGAGCGCCAGGGTGTACCCATCGCGCAGCTGCAGGGCACCATCCAGAACGACATTCTCAAGGAGTACATGGCGCAGCACGCCTGGATCTTCCCGGCGGAGCCCGCGCTCAAGATCATAGTGGACCTCTTCGAGTGGGCCGCGGAGCACACGCCGAAGTGGAATACGATCTCTATCTCGGGGTACCACATCAGGGAGGCAGGAGCCACTGCCACGCAGGAGCTGGCGTTTACCCTGGCCAACGGCTTCAGCTATGTGGAGCACGGCGTTGCGCGGGGGCTCGACGTCGACGCGTTCGCGCCGCGGCTCTCCTTCTTCTGGGACGTACACAACGACTTCTTCGAGGAGATCGCCAAGCTCAGAGCCGCGCGCCGGATCTGGGCTCGCCACATGCGCGAGCGGTACAGTGCGAAGGATCCGCGTAGCTGGAAGATGCGCTTCCATTGCCAGACGGCAGGCGTAACCCTCACCGCCCAGCAGCCGCACAACAACGTGGTGCGCGTGGCGTACCAGGCGCTCGCCGCTGTGCTCGGCGGCACTCAGTCGCTGCATACCAACGCTCTGGACGAAACGCTGGCTCTGCCGACCGAGGAATCGGTGCGTATCGCCCTGCGCACCCAGCAGATAATCGCGTACGAGACTGGAGTTCCCAACGTGAGCGATCCGCTGGGCGGCTCCTATTACCTAGAAAACCTCACTGACCAGCTGGAGCGCGAAGCCGAAGGCCTCTTTGCCGAAATCGAAGCGCAGGGCGGGGTGGTCAAGGCGATCGAGTCAGGCTGGTTCCAGCGGCAGATTGCGGCGTCCTCCATGCGCTTCCAGGCCGAGCTGGAGCAGGGACGCCGCACAATTGTGGGAGTAAATGATTTCGTTGAGGAGGCCGAAGGCCCGGTCGAGATCCTGAAAGTGGGCGATCAGGCGGAGCGAACCCAGCGGGAGCGGATGGCCCGGCTGCGCTCGACCCGCGACAACGCCCTGGTTTCAGAGCGGCTGGAGGCACTCCGCCTTGCTGCGGCGGAAGATCGGAACATCATTCCAGCCATGCTGGACTGCGCGCGTGCATACTGCACGCTCTATGAGATCCGGCATGTGCTCGAGGAGATTTATGGGAGCTATCGCGAGCCGGTCTTTTTCTAGGGAAGGACGGGAAGGACGAGGAGGTCGGGAGCGTTGGGAGGAGCGGGACGGTAGGACGAACGGAGTCGGGAAGTTTGAAGGTTCGCCGGTTTCGACGGTGCTTCAGCGCCTCACCGGAGTTCGTCCGGGCAAACATCGGGTCGTTACCTGTTATCTCAAGCTGGAGCCGCGCGACCGAAGCCGTGGGAAGTACCTGATCAAGGTAAAGAACCGGGTTAAAGCGGCAGTGCAGGGGCTGCCCCGTCTTGGCCTGGAACGTCCTATAGAAGACCAGGTTCATCGAGACCTGGACCGGTTGCAGCAGTTTCTCAGATCCCCGGGCAATCTTCCTTCCACACAAGGGCTTGCAATCTTTGCCTGCGATGGGATCGAGTTGTTCGAGGCGGTCCCGCTACCGGTGGTCTACCGCTCCCGCCTGGCGATCGACAGAACTCCTCTGGTTCGTGAGCTGGCCTCGGTCGAGGACGAGTTCGGCCGGCTGCTCACCGTCGTGCTCGATCGTGCCAGCGCCCGCTTCTTCGAAGTCAGTGCCTATGAAACCCGGGAGTTGTCCGGACTGCGCGCCGACAGCACCCGCGGCAAAAGATTTCACGGCGACCAGGATGGACGCGGCGCCTGGGGTGAGCACACCTACAACAATCGGATCCGCACCGAGAAGCAGCGGCACTATGAAGCCATTGCCCGGGAGCTGTTCGCCATTGACCGCCGCCAGCCGGCTCACGGCATTGTCCTGGCGGGCCCGGGGCCTGAGGCCGGCGCAGTAGAACCCTTCCTTCATTCCTACCTGGTCGAGCGAGTAATCGGCACTGCCCGTCTGAATCCAAAAGACGCGAGTCCGGCCCTGGTTCATTCGACTACGCTTGGCGTACGGGAGGCTTACGAGCGCGACACCGAGCGGGCGCTGGTGCACGAGATGCTCGAGGGGATCGGGACCGGTTGGGGTGTCAACGGGCTCACTCCTACCCTCCGCGCGCTCTCCCGCGGCCAGGTGCGCTCGCTGCTGGTCCACGCTGACGCTGCCGAGCCCGGCTTTCGCTGTGGCGATTCGGGACGACTGGCGCTCACCGACCGGGAATGCCGGGGTGAAGGCGAGCCGATCCCGGTACTAGATGTGGTGGACGAAGCCATCGAAGAAGCGCTGCGGCAGGGAGTCGACGTGAACGTCGTCTACGAGGCCGAAGCTCGCGATGCCATCCAGGGACTGGGCGCGCTCCTCCGATTTCGTTGAGCGCAGCGAAGGAGTTGCGGGCCGTCCTGTTCGACGCGGGGAACACGCTGGTGTTCCTGGACTACGCCCGGCTCGCCGAGGAGGTTGGCTCGGCTCTAGGCTTGCAGCTGACCGGTGAAGGATTGTCCCGGCATGTCTCCGCTGCATCCCGTGCAATGGAGCTGGCGGCGGGGACCGACCGCCAACGCGCGGCTGCCTACCTGGAGGCGCTGTTTCTACTCGGCGGCGTTCCTCGGGAGCGCCTGGATGAAGTGCGCCACTGTCTCGCCCGTATGCACGGTGAGCGCCATCTTTGGTCGTCCGTTGCCGAACGATCCGCGGAGTCGCTGCAGAGGCTCCGCAAAGCAGGGCTCCGGCTCGGTGTCGTGTCCAACAGCGACGGCCGGGTCGAGCAGGCGCTTCAGGCGGCAGGCCTCAGGCAATACTTCGACGTGGTAATCGACTCCGCCCTGGTAGGTGTCGAGAAGCCGGATCCGCGTATCTTCTACGCGGCGCTGGACGCACTGGGGGTGTCGCCCGAGGAAGCTCTGTACGTCGGCGACCTCTACGAGGTGGATGTCGTTGGAGCACGGGCCGCCGGCATGGA
>DASPKB010000251.1:0-10839 GCA_035628315.1 Gemmatimonadales bacterium
CGATCTGGAAGGCTTGCTCATCAGCCAACCGTCCAACGCCGAAGAAGCCCTCAAGATCGCGGAAATGCTGGTGAAATCCAACGCGGTGGACATCATCGTCATCGACTCGGTGGCGGCGCTGGTGCCGCGGACCGAGGTCGAGGGCGAGATCGGCGACCAGCACATGGGCGTGCAGGCCCGGCTGATGAGCCAGGCGCTGCGCAAGCTCACCGGCACGATCGCCCGCAGCAACACCTGCGTGGTGTTCATCAACCAGATCCGCATGAAGATCGGGGTGATGTTCGGCAACCCCGAGACGACCACCGGTGGCAAGGCGCTCAAGTTTTACGCGTCGCTCCGGCTCGATATCCGGCGAATCGGTCCGGTAAAGGAACGGGAAGCCGTGATCGGCAATCACGTGCGGGTCAAGGTGGTCAAGAACAAGGTGGCCCCACCGTTCCGGCAGGCCGAGTTCGATGTCATGTTCGATGAAGGCATCAGTCACACCTCGTTGCTGGTCGATCTCGCGTCCGAGGCCGGAATCATCCAGAAATCCGGAGCGTGGTACTCCTACGGAGATCAGCGGATCGGCCAGGGCCGCGAGAATGCCAAGCTCTTCCTGCGCGATAATCCGGTGCTTCTCGCCGAAGTCGAAGGCAAGGTCAAGGAGCTCCTTGGCATGCGGGCGCCGGTCGGCGTGGGAGCGGGAGCGGGAGAAGAGGCGGGCGACTGATCGGTGGACGCTTCGCCTCGCATTACCGCGCTCGATCCCGATCCGCGCCGGCCCGAGGCCGTCCGCATCGACCTGGACGGAGCGCGGTTTGGAACCGTTCCTCGAGAGCTGATCGCGCTTGAGGGGCTCATGGTGGGCCGAGAAGTCGATCCGGCCCTCCAGGAGCGGCTCACCCAGGCGGCCGATATCGAGGCCGCTTTCAGGACCCTCCTGCGCGCCCTGGAAATCCGCTCCTACGCCAGGGCCGATCTGGGCCGCCGCCTGCAGCGGAAGGGCCACCCACGCCCGGCGGTTGATGCGGCGCTCACCCGCGCAGCAGAGCTCGGGCTGCTCGATGACGCGGCGTTCGCGCGCGGCTATGTGGAAACCCGCGCCGCTCGGGGTCGGGGGCCCTCCCGCCTGACTCGCGACCTCCTGGCCATGGGCGTCGAGCGCAGCGCCATTGACCGTGCCCTGGCTGCCCAGTGGCCCGAGGGGAGCGACCGCTCATCGGTGCCGCTCGCCCTGGCTCAAAAGCGCGCCGCGCAGCTGGGCTCTCTCCCGCGGCAAACCAAGCGTCGCCGCCTGGTGGCATACCTGGCCCGCCGGGGATTCACCGGGAGGGATATAACGGAAATGGTGGAGGAGGTGCTTATATTTTCTGAATGAACTCCGGCACCATCCGCCGACTCTTCCTCGACTTCTTTGTCGCCAAAGGGCACCGCGAGGTGCCTTCTTCGTCATTGGTCCCCGCAGACGACCCCACACTGCTGTTTACCAACGCCGGCATGGTGCAGTTCAAGCGCGTTTTCCTGGGACAGGAGCAGCGCGAGTATGTGCGTGCGGCCACCTGCCAGAAATGCGTCCGCGCCGGGGGCAAGCACAACGATTTGGAGCAGGTGGGCCACACGAAACGGCACCACACCTTTTTCGAGATGCTGGGCAACTTCTCATTCGGCGACTACTTCAAGCGCGAGGCGATCGCGTACGCCTGGGAGTTCGTCACCAGCCCCTCCTACCTCGGCATCGATGCCGGGCGTCTCCGGGTGACGGTTCATCACAGCGATACCGAGGCACGCGCTCTGTGGCGCGAGGTCACCGGACTCCCTGACCACCGTATCTACGGTCTGGGCGACAAGGACAACTTCTGGCAAATGGGTGACACCGGGCCCTGCGGTCCGTGCACCGAGATCTACGTGGACTTGGGGAACGATGGAACGAGGGAAGGTCGGAACGCGGCTCACCCCCACGTTCCGTCGTTCCCTCATTCCGCCGGTGCGGACGACGTCATCGCCCAGAGCGAGTTCGAGCGGCTGGCCGAAGAAGGCCAGTTTCTCGAGATCTGGAACCTGGTATTCATGCAATACGACCGTTCCGTCGATGGAACGCTGACGCCGCTGCCCAAGCCGTCGGTGGACACCGGTGCCGGGCTCGAGCGCATAGCCGCGGTCATGCAGCAGGAGGACGACAACTTCCATACCGATGTCTTCCTGCCGTTGATCGAGCGGGTTGGCGAGTTGGTTGGCCGCTCCTACGACCGGAGTGCGGAGGAGCGCGCGTCATATCGCGTCCTCGCCGACCACGCCCGAGCCGTCAGCTTCCTGTTGGCCGACGGGGTATACCCCAGCAACGAAGGTCGGGGCTATGTGCTCCGCCGCATTCTCCGTCGCGCGGTTCGCCACGCTTGGCTCCTGGGCCGCCGGGAGCCCACGCTGGCTCCACTCACCAGCGTGGTAGTGCGGCAGATGAGCGACGTGTATCCCGAGCTCGTCGCAAAAGCCGATTACATCCACGAGGTTACGGAAAACGAGGAGCAGCGGTTCCTCGAAACTATCGAGGGCGGCCTCAAGCGGCTGGAAGAGATATTCGCGTCAGGCTCCCGGGTCATTCCCGGTGCTGAGGCCTTCAAGCTCTACGACACCTTCGGCTTTCCCATCGATCTGACGCAGATGATTGCGGTAGAGCGCGGAGTGGAAGTGGACCTCGAGGGCTTTGAAAGGGCATTGGCGGAACAGCGCAAGCGATCGCGCGATGCGCGGGTCACTCCCGGTACTGGGACGGTAAAGCTGGAGGGGCACGCTCCTGCGGTGCATGTCACCAAGGCCGGCAAGTGGCGCAGCGTAAAGCGCGGCAAGCAGAAGTTCGTGGGATACCAGAAGACCGAGGCGGATACCGATGTTCTCGCCTTCCGGCAGGATGGACCCCGGGTCGAGCTGATCTTGAGGGAAAACCCGTTCTACGTGGAATCCGGCGGCCAGGTCAGTGACACGGGCGCGCTCGGGGGCGAGGGATGGTCGCTCAACGTGGACACGGTGCGGAAAGATGCAAAAGGCACCGTCGTAGGCGGTGCATTGGAGACGGAGTTCGAACCCACCGAGCTCCATGCTGCCGTCGATGCGCCCCGACGGCATGATATCGAGCGCAACCACAGCGCAACCCATCTGGTCCATTACGTCCTGCGGAAGCGTCTGGGTAACCACGTCCGGCAGCAGGGTTCACTGGTGCAGCCGGAGCGGCTGCGCTTCGACTTTTCCCACCACGGTCCGATCGAGCCCGCCCTACTCAGCGCGATCGAGTCCGAGGTCAACGATTTGCTGTTGACCAACGATCCCGTGGTCACTCGGGAGATGGCCTACTCCGACGCGCTGGCTCTTGGCGCGATGGCCTTCTTCTCCGAGAAGTACGGTGATGTCGTCCGGGTAGTGCAAATGGGCCCATCCGTCGAGCTGTGTGGCGGCACCCACGTGCGGAGCACCGGCCAGATCGGAACCTTCCGCTTCTCGGGACAGTCCGGCGTAGCAGCCGGCGTGCGGCGGATCGAGGCGGTCACGGGAACCGGCGCCCTTCGAGCCGTGCGTGACCTGGAGCAGCGGCTCGCGGCGATCGCCGAGACGTTGAAGGCGCAGCCCGAACACGTCGTGCGGCGGGTTGAGCAGCTTCTGGAGGAACGCCAACGACTGGAGGCCCGGCTGGCCGAGACCCTCCGCACCGGCTCAAAAGGCCCAATCGAAGGAACCGTCTCGCAGGTGGGAGACATCGAGCTCACCGTGGGTGACACGGCTTCGGAAGACCGGGCGGAGCTCGGCCGCCTGGCGGACAACTTCAGAGAAGGCCGCCGTAACGCGGTCCTGGTCTTGTTCAGCTCGGTGGGGCGCGGGTCCATTCATGTCACCCTTACCGATGATCTGGTGCGGGCAGGCAAGAGAGCGGGCGATCTCGTCAACCGCATTGCCGCCCTGAGCGGAGGCAAAGGCGGCGGTCGGCCCCACTTTGCGTCCGCGGGTGCCGGCGACGCTGGCCGGTTAGCTGCCGCGCGCGCGGCCACGCCTGAGCTGGTCGCGGGCTGGCTGGCCGACGGGCAGGTGGCGGAACCTCGCGGCGCGTAAGCGTGGACCCGGACTGGCTTCTTCACCACACCAGACAGTCACCACCCCTGCTTCGGGAGCGGGTTCAGCAGTATGCGGAGGCTGCAACCGGCCCCACGCCCGCTATGGCCTTGTCTGCGGCAGCAGAATCAGCCCTGAACCAGGTCCTCGGCCATCCAGGTGACCGCTCCATTGCTCTCGATCTTCTTGCAGCCGATGCTTTGATCACGCTGGCTCTGCTTGCCCAGGCCCAGACGGCGCCGGAACAGCTGGAGGAATTTGCCGTTGCGGTCCTGGGGACGTGGCGGTTCCGGCGGTGATCGACCTGCACTCCCATCTTCTGCCCGGCGTGGATGACGGCTCCCGCTCGGTGGACCAATCGCTCAAAGTGCTGCATGCCATGGCGGGGCACGGAGTGACAGACGTGTGTCTGACGCCGCACACGCTGGCCGGCCGGGCAGAAGCCGGCGTTCCTCGCGCGCACGACGATGCTTTTGCAGCACTGCAGTCGCAGGTCGTCTCTGGCATGCCTCGGCTCCATCGCGGCGCGGAGGTCATGCTCGACCGGCCGCTCAGTCGAACCGTAGCGGCAGCGAGGAAGATTACACTGGCCGGCAGCCGGTACATGCTGGTGGAGTTTCCCCGCCTGGTTCCGTACGACACGGTGTCCAATGCCCTCGCGCAGGTACATGACCTTGGCGTCATTCCGCTCCTCGCCCACCCGGAGCGATACAGCTGCTGCTCGCCCGAGGCGGTACGCCAGTGGAGAGGAATCGGTGCCAAGATGCAGGTCGACGCCACCACGCTTCTCATGTCCCAGGCTCGAGGCCAGCGAGCGAGGCAGCTCGTCAGTGAAGGACTGGCAGACATCCTGGCGGGGGATAATCACGGTGATGAACGCACGATTGCCACCGGAGCCCGCTTCCTGACTGCGCAGGACGGGGCGCAGCAAGTCGAGCTGCTGGTGGTCAAAAATCCTGGAGCGATTCTGTCGGATGCGCCCTTGACCTCGGTGCCGCCGCTTCGGATCCGGCAGAGCTGGATGCGCCGCATTAAGGAGTTCCTGGAGGGCAACCGGTGAGTCGAGCGTCAATGGACAAAGGACTGGATGCCTTGATCGAGGTGGTACAGGCTTCGAGGTCGCTGTCTCCTCAGGTCGCCGAGGTCGCCCGGCGATATGCCGCCGTGCTCCGCGGGGGTGGAACCCTCTTCTTCTGCGGGAATGGCGGAAGTGCCGCCGACGCTCAGCATCTGGCGGCGGAATACGTCATCCGGTACTCCAGAGACCGCCGCCCGCTGGCCGCAATCGCATTGACCACTGATAGCTCGATCCTGACGGCTGGCGGGAACGACCTGGGCTTCGAGCGGATTTTTGCGCGCCAGGTCGAGGCACTCTGCCGGCCGGGAGATCTCCTGATCCTCCACAGCACCAGTGGTCAGAGTCCCAACCTGGTGGCGGCTGCAAAAGCCGCCAAGGCGAAGGCGGTTCCGGTGGTGGCGTGGCTGGGACGAGGCGGTGGTGCCCTGGCAAGCATGGTAGATGAATCGGTGATCATACCCTCCGGCGTGACCAGCCTGGTGCAGCTGATGCACATGACTTTCGAGCACCTGGTGGTAGAGGCAGTCGAAGGCGAGCTCTTCGCTTGATCGACTTAGCCGGCCAGGTGGCCCTCGTTACCGGCGGCAGCAGAGGAATCGGGCGGGCTACGGCACTACTGCTGGCCCGCGCCGGTGCCGACGTTGCGCTGACCTTTCACACCCGCGGCGACGAAGCCGAAGCAGCGGCTCGCGAGATCCGCAGCATGGGACGCCGGGCCTATGTAGGCGGCGGCGATCTGGCCGATCCCGAAGTGGTAGACCGGCTGCTCACCGGCGTTCGGCGGGAGTTCGGCGGGCTGGACATCTTCGTGGCCAACGCCGGAACATGGCCATCGGAGGAGGTCGTACTGGCGGATCTGCCAGTGGCTCGGTGGCGCCGGACCATGGCTTCCAACCTCGACTCGGTATTCCTCTCGACCCGCGCGGCTTTGGGGCTGATTCGAGCCGGTGGTCGCGTGGTGATGGTGGCAAGCACGGCAGGTCAGCGAGGTGAGGCATTTCACGCGGACTACGCCGCCACGAAAGGCGCGTTGATTGCACTCACGAAGTCGCTGGCCGTGGAATACGCGCCCAGCATCCTGGTCAACTGCGTTGCCCCCGGCTGGGTCGACACCGAGATGAGCTCCCCGGCTTTCACCGACGACAACCGGGAGCTAATTCAGCGCAGTATTCCCCTGCGGCGCATCGCATCCGCCGAGGATGTCGCCGGCCCCATTCTCTTCCTCTGCAGTCCTCTCGCCCGGCACGTTACTGGTGAGATCCTGAATGTGAACGGCGGGAGCGTTCTGTGCGGGTGAACGGCGGGGAAGGATGATTCATCTCCTCTTCACCGGCGGCACCATCTCCATGCAACGGGACCAGTCGGCCGGAGGCAACGTCCCTGCCCATCGAGGCGAAGCGCTGGTTCAGTTCGCGGGAGAGCTGGACGCGATCAGTCCGTACCGGGTGGAGAACTGGGCCATGGTGCCGGCCTGCCATCTCGGTCCTGATCGGCTGTGGGAGCTGCGCGAACGGGTCAGGGATGTATTGGAGTCAGGCGAGGTGCGCGGCATCGTGATAACCCATGGAACCGATATCATGGAGGAGAGCGCGTACCTTCTCGACCGGACTCTCCCGCGCAGCGTGCCGGTAGTCATCACCGGTGCGATGCGAACCTTCGGAGAGACCGGATGGGATGGAGGTCGTAACCTGCGGGATGCTGCGATCGTCGCGGCCGACCCACAGAGTCGAGGCCGAGGGGTGCTGGTGGTCTTCCACGGAAAAGTGTTTGCAGGGCGGTCCGCGGTGAAGATGCACACCACCGATGTAGACTCGTTCGCTGCTCCCCACGGCGCACCGATTGGAGAGATGAGTGTGCGCTCTGTGGTGTATGCCTCGTCAGCGACATCAGGCGCGGCGGCGGAGCAGGACGGGTTATCTGGTGATTCTATCCTGAAGCTCGAAGCCCGAGTGGCGCTGGTACCCATGGTGGTGGGAGACACCGGTGAGCTGCTCGACCTGGCCCGGCCGGGCAATCATGGTGTAGTAATTGTGGCATTCGGAAGTGGAAACGTGCCTCCCGGTGCGGTGCCCGCAATCCGGCGCTGGATTGATGAGGGCAAACCGGTGGTACTCGCGAGCCGTTGCCCCTTTGGAGTGGTCACCCCCTCATATGCATTTGAGGGGGGAGGGAGCCAGCTGGTCCGGCTGGGTGCAATTCCCGCCGGCCCGCGGACTCCATCTCAGGCCCGCATGGAGTTGATGCTCGCGCTCTCCGCGGGCGTGTCCTACGGCTCTTAGCGTGACCTTACAGCCGCTCAGCATACCCGACAGCATTACCCACATCGCCCGGGTGCTGGAGGACGCGGGATACGAGGCTTGGTGCGTAGGCGGAAGTCTGCGTGACAGCCTGCTGGGCTATCCCCAGTCCGACTTTGATATTGCCACCTCCGCTAAACCGGAGGAAGTGCAGCGGCTCTTCCCCCGCACGGTGGCCGTGGGCCTCAAGTACGGCACGGTGGGTGTGCTGGACCGGATGCGCGTGCTCCACGAGGTCACCACCTTCCGTCGCGATGTGCTGACTGATGGACGGCACGCGGTAGTGGAGTACGGAGTATCCCTGGAAGAAGATCTGGCCCGCCGCGATTTCACCGTAAATGCCATGGCGTATCACCCGCTTCGACGGGAGTGGCGCGACCCCTATGGGGGGCAGCGCGACATTGCCGCGAGCCTGATCCGGGCCGTCGGCGATGCCCGGGAACGATTCCGCGAAGACTATCTTCGGATTCTGCGGGCGCTCAGATTCTCGGCCCGCTTCAACTTCAGCATCGAGCCTTCTACCTGGGAAGCAGCCCTGGCAGAGACATCGGGACTGGCGCAACTGTCAGCGGAGCGGGTACGCGACGAGTGGTTCAAAGGGCTGCAGACGGCGCATTCGATTGGCGGGTTCGCATCCCTCTGGCTTCGCTCCGGAGCAGCTCGGAGCTGGATACCCGAGCTGGAAGACGGTCCTGCTGCACAGGAAGCCTTGCCGGAGCCACGGACCGCTGATCGAGACCCCATACTCCTGACGGCATTCCTGACGGGTAGGCCATCCTCGGTGCTACGCCGCCTGAAGGCCTCGAACGCCGAGATAGAGCGGGCCAGGCGAATCGAGACTGGACCCAACCAGCCAGCGGCAGTGGATGAACACTCGATCCGCCGTTGGCTCTCCGACATCGGATCGGCCGCGGATGATCTGTTGTCCTTGTGGCGAATGCGTCACCAGGCGGAGCCTCCCTGGCAAAAGACAGTCGAAGACATTCGGCGGCGAGGCGATCCCCTCACTCGCTCGGACCTGGCGGTTACCGGCAGCGACCTGCAGGCCCTGGGGGCTCAGGGTCCCGAAGTCGGACGAGCCCTGTCCCTGCTGCTGGAGCGCGTGCTCCAAGATCCCTCGTTGAACACTCGAGAACACCTGCTGAAGCTGGCCCGGGAGCTTCGGTGAGCCCACTCCTGTTTGCCGTAGCCGCTGCTCTGGGAAATCTGGTGGGAGCGCTGGCGGTAGTTGGGCATCAGCGCCGTGGGCTCCGCGTCATTGACGCATGTCTCGCGTTCGGGGCCGGCTTCATGATGGCGGTGACGATGCTGGGAATGCTGCCTGTGGTAGTAGGGGAATCCTCCGAGGCAGCAATCTTCGTTCTGGTCGGTTATTTCGCCGTGCACCTGGCCCAGCACGTTTTCACCAGCCACTTTCATTTCGGGGAAGAGACTCACCGGCTGACTGCGTCCGCAGGACTCTCCGCCTTGCTCGGGCTCACTCTCCACACATTCTTCGATGGGGTGGCCATCGCCAGCGGATTTCTGGTCTCCGAACAGCTAGGCCTGCTGCTCTTTCTCGCGGTGCTGCTGCACAAGCTTCCCGAGGGAGTTACGATCGCGAGTGTCATCGTCGCCGGGGGCCAGAGCCGGCGCCAGGCACTGGGAGGTGCTGCCGTTCTGGGGGGAGCAACCATACTCGGAGTCCTGCTCACGGAGCACGTTGCGGGTCTGTCCCGCCATGGGTTGGCCATCTCCGCGGGAGTGACCCTGTACGTCGCCGCCTCGAACCTGGTGCCCGAGTTTCAGGCCAAGCGGGGGTGGCTCACGGCAGCGTCCTTCTTCGGCGGAGCCGCCGGCTACCTGATCACCGAGCGGCTGCTTGCCGCCCTCGTAAGCTAGGATGCCACGGAAGCGACTTCCTCAACGGCAGGCATCACTCTTCAGCGGAGGACGCGAGTCCCGTCCACTGGCGGCGCGGATGCGTCCAGCCTCGCTCGATGAGTTCGAGGGACAGGAGCACCTGCTCGCGCCGGGCAAGCCGCTTCGCGACGCCATCGACCGGGGCACCCCGGGCTCGATGATTTTCTGGGGGCCGCCCGGCAGCGGAAAGACCACGCTTGCCCACCTCATCGCCAGCTCCACCGATCGCGTATTCGTTCCGTTCAGCGCGGTCACCGAGGGCGTGCCCCGCATCCGGGAGATCATCTCCGAGGCCCGAGACCGGCTGGAAAGCGGCGGTCAGCAGACCATCCTCTTCATCGACGAGATCCATCGGCTGAACAAGGCACAGCAGGACAGCCTGCTGCCGCCGGCCGAGGACGGCACGGTAGTTCTGATCGGCGCCACAACCGAGAATCCCAGCTTCGAAGTCATCGGGGCACTCCTCTCCCGCACCCGCGTCTTCGTGCTGCAGCCCCTGACGCCAGAGCATCTGGAGCGGCTGTTGCGCCGCGCCGCCGAAGACGTGGAGCGCGGTCTGGGCAGCATGGCCCTCACAGTCGACCCGGATGCTGTGCGCATGATGGCGGAAGAAGCCGACGGCGACGCTCGCCGGGCGCTCACCGTGCTCGAGGCAGCGGCGGCCCACGTCGGATCCGGTGGAAGGGTGACCGTCGAAGCCGCGCGCGACGCAATGCAAAAGCGCTTTGCTCGCTACGACAAATCGGGTGAAGAGCACTTCAACATGCTCTCCGCCTACCACAAGTCTCTTCGAGGCAGCGATCCTCAGGGAGCTCTGTACTGGATGGCGCGCATGCTCGACGGAGGAGAGGACCCGATGACGCTGTTCCGCCGTGCCATCGCCATGGCTGCAGAGGACATCGGTCTGGCGGATCCGAATGCGCTCATCATGGCGGTTGCCGCACGAGACGCGTTCCACATGCTGGGACCGCCCGAGGGATACCTGCCGCTGGCGGAGATGACCATTTACCTGGCCACCGCACCGAAATCCAACACATCCAAGGTCGCGCTTGGCGCCGCTCTGGATGCCGCCCGGGAAACGCCGGCGGCTCCGGTGCCGCTCCATATCCGGAATGCCCCGACGCCGCTTATGAAGGAGCTGGGCTATCACCAGGGATACCGGTACGCGCACGATTCACCGGACGGGTATCTGCCCCAGGACTACCTGCCCGATCAGCTGCGAGATGCGTTGTTCTATGTTCCGGGGACCCTGGGGGAGGAACGGAAGATCGCCGAGCGGCTGGAGCACTGGGCTAGACTCAAGCGGGAGCAGACCGGTTCCGGCGGTGACCGGTAGCTTCAGCCGTCCCTGTGATGGCCCGCACGGAGCAGGTCTCGGCGGTGCCGCATCCTGAAGGCTGAGTCGTGATGACGGAGGAGTATATTACTTCGCGCGTTGTTCGGGTTCCTCGACTACCACGTACCCTGGCCGTCGTGGCGCTGGTC
>DASPKB010000252.1:0-2548 GCA_035628315.1 Gemmatimonadales bacterium
TCTGCCTCGGCGCGACACCTTCGATGGCGTAAAGATCGTGCGGTTCCCGTTCGAGCTTCCACCCGATCTCACCTATGGTCGGGTGGCGCAGAGCCGGGTGAGCTGGCTGGGCCGGTTTGCCCGCGTCGCGGTCATGGCGCACTACATGGAAGCCCAATATCGGGCCGTCATGCACCAGGCTGAGGAGCACGGCGCCGATGTGGTGCACGCCCACTGGGCCATTCCCACCGGGCCCGCGGCGGTGATCGCCGCACGCAAGCTTCAGGTCCCCAGTGTCATCACCATGCACGGCGGCGACGTATACGTGAACCCCGAGCAGGGATATGACTTCCCGACCCGGTGGTACGTGCGCCCCGCGTTACGCTGGACCCTGCGCAACGCCGGCGCCCTGACCGCGATTACCGAAGACTGCCGCCAGCATGCGCTGCGGGCTGGCGCCCCGGCGGAGCACATCCGGCTGGTGTTCAATGGAACCGACCTCCGCCGTTTCAGCCCGGCGGAGAATGGCAACGGGCCGGATCCGCGGTTCGGGCCTCACATGATTTTCGCCTGCCGCCAGCTGTTCCCCCGCAAAGGTATCCGGTTCCTGCTCGAAGCTGCCGCCGAGCTCAAGCCGCAATTCCCCGATCTCAAGGTCGTGCTGGCGGGAGACGGATTCGAGCGGCCGGAGCTGGCTCGGCTGGCCAGCGAGCTGGGCATCGCGTCGGATGTCACCTTTCTTGGATGGGTGCCCAATGCCGACCTGCCGCCGTACTACCGTGCAGCCGCCGTCTCGGTAATCCCATCCCTCGAGGAGGGGTTCGGCATTCCCGCCGCGGAGGCAATGGGTTGCGAGGTGGCGGTGGTCGCGAGCGACGCCGGAGGTCTCCCCGAGGTGGTAGAGAACGGGGTCACCGGTCTGGTGGTGCCCCGCGGTGACGCCAAGGCACTGGCAAAGGCCATCGGGTCGCTCCTGGCGGATCCCGAGCTGCGACGCAGCATGGGGCAGGCGGGCCGGGAACGCGCGCTTCGGCTCTTCGATTGGGACCGCTCCGCCGAGCAGTTCGAGGAGATATATCGAGAAGTCGCCAGCCGGATGGCGCGGTGACCGAGCGGCTGTTCGCGTTCCGCTGGGACGTGGACCATCGTGTCTGCGCTACCGACGGGCTCCCGAAGATCCGGGAGGTGTGCCGCGACTTCGGAGTTCCCAACACCTTCTTCGTCAACATGGGCCGGTCCACGAACCTGCTGGAGTGGATCGGCCAGGGTACCGCGCGCTCCAAGGCCAAGCTCGCCGACCGCGAAGCGGTCCACCTGATCAAGAAAACCGGCTGGCCTCGCTTCATCCTCGAGACCGCCCTTTCTCGCCCGGTCGGGCTCTCCTTCGTGCCGCTGCTTCAGGCCATGCAGGCCGAGGGACACGAGCTGGGTCTCCACGGTGGAATGGACCACGTCATCTGGAGCCGGCGCTTTCACTCGCTGCCGGACCAGGTCCTCGAGAAGGACGTCGAGACTTCCTACGGCCATTTCGTGCGCCATTTTGGAAAACCGGCCGGGTTCTCCTCTCCCGGCTTCTACTCCGACGAGCGGGTCATGGCTCTGCTCGACCGGCTCGGCTTCCTCTATAACGGCGATGCGATCGGCGGCTCGCCCCGGAGGGCCACCGTGGCTGGACGTCCGGTGAGCCATTGGACCATTCCGGTCACGCTCTCGGGCCCCCGAACTATTCCGTTTCTGGAGCATCACGGCGCACGCGGTACGCCGGAGCCGGAAGTGCTGCGGCTGCTGGAGCAGCATCTGGACGAGCACCAGTCGGTCGTGCTCTACGGACATCCCTGCTATGAGGGAGTGCACGATCGCCTGCTGCGACGAGTTTTCGCCGCCGTGGTCGAGCGTGGGTTCCGGTTCGTCACCATGCAGACTATGGCCGAGCAGCTGCGGGGCGTCGCAGCCGGACGATGATCCGGGTTCTCAGCGTCTTCGGGACCCGCCCGGAGGCGATCAAGATGGCGCCGGTAGTTCACGCGCTGCAGCAATCTCCTGACTGGTTCGAGAGCATCGTCTGCGTGTCGGCCCAGCACCGGGCGATGCTCGATCAGGTGCTCGGGGTCTTCGGACTCCGCGCCGACCACGACCTGGACCTGATGACCGCAGGCCAGTCACCCGCTGATGTCACTGCCCGGGTGCTCGAGCGCCTGCCTCCGCTGCTCCGCGAAATCCAGCCCGACGTGCTGCTGGTGCAGGGCGACACGATGACGACCTTCGCTGCAGCGTTCGCAGCCTACCTGGAGCGGATTCCATCCGGTCACGTGGAAGCCGGACTGCGCACGGGCGACCGCTATCAGCCGTTCCCGGAGGAGATGAACCGGGTCATGACTTCCCGGCTTGCGTCGATCCACTTTGCGCCGACCGAGCAGGCCCGGGCCGCGCTTCTCACTGAAGGCATCGCCCCCGAAGACGTGCACCTGACCGGCAACACGGTTATCGACGCTCTGCTTCAGACAGTCCGGCAGGGATACAGTTTCCGTTCTCCCCAGCTCGGTGTGCTCGATCCGCGTCGCCGCATGCT
>DASPKB010000253.1:0-2881 GCA_035628315.1 Gemmatimonadales bacterium
CGCGAGGCGAGCAGGGACCCGGCGAGATGATGATCCGGGAAGGAGCCAGCCTCATGACGTCGTCCACGGTGAGGGCATCGTGGCGGCGAACCAGCGGTGTCTCCCCCAGCTCGCGGACGTAGCGGGCGAGGTTGTAGACGAAGGAGTCGTAGTTGTCGATTAACAGGATCATTAGCTTCGCGACTGCACCAGCGTCTCAATCAATCCCCGGGCTTTATCCAACGTCTCTCGATACTCCAGCTCAGGGTCTGAATCCGCCACGATACCGCCGCCCGCCTGGAAGTATACCTGTCCTCGAACGACCAGATAGGTTCGAATGACGATGCTGGTGTCCATGGCGCCGCTGGCGCTGATATAACCGATTGATCCGCAATACACACTGCGCTGGGTAGGCTCCAGCTCGGCGATGATTTCCATCGCTCTCACCTTCGGAGCGCCAGTGATCGAGCCGCCGGGAAACGCGGCGCGGATGAGATCGGCGGCGTCGGCGTCCGACTCGAGCTCCCCGACAACGGTGGAGACCAGATGGTGCACGGTAGGATGGTGCTCCAGCGCGAAGAGCTCGGGGACCCGGACGGTGCCGGGCCGGCAGACCCGGGAAAGATCGTTTCGCAGCAGGTCCACGATCATAACGTTCTCCGCCCGGTCTTTCTGACTCTCGGCCAGCGCCCGACCTAGCGCGGCATCGTGCATCGGGCCGAGGCCTCGGGGGCGGGTGCCTTTGATCGGGCGAGTCTCGACCTGGCGCCGCTCCGGTTCCAGGCGGAGGAATCGTTCGGGGGAGGCGCTCAGAATCTGAAGATCGCCGTAGTCAAGATAGGCCGAGAACGGCGCGGGATTCTGTTTTCGAAGGCGGCGGTAAAGATCGAACGGGGCCTCAGGCAGCCCGCTCTCGAATCTCTGGGAGAGGTTTGCCTGGAAGATGTCTCCAGCCACGATGTAATCGCGGACCCGGGTTACCGCATCGAGATACCCCCGGTGGGTGAACGTCGACCGAAGCTGGATGCTCTGAGTGCCTGCGATGGCCACGGGGTATGTCGGCGGATGCCCGCCACTCTCCGGTTCCCCCGAGCTCACAGGCTTCGGTGCCGAACTACCGATCGCGCCCAGCGCTTTCCGCAGACGGTTCCGCACCAGTCGGGCGCGCTCTTCCGCTCTTCGGGCCTGCGACTCGCCCGATTCCGGTAGCCCGCTGGAGATCAGCCAGGCATCTCCCCGGAAGTGGTCCCAGGCTATAACCCAGTCATACAGGCCCAGCATTACATCCGGAATTCGAAGATCGTCGTACCGGGCGGCAGGCAATCGCTCCAGCACCGCACCCCAGTCATATCCGATGTACCCCGCCAAGCCCGTCTGGAACGGGGGAAGACCAGAGACCGGCCGAGGGGGTTGGGTCGGAAGCAAACGGCATGCTACGCTCAGCGCATCGCCCGGTACCGGTCTCCACCGGGCGTCGCCGCTATGGAGAATTTCGGTTGACCTTCCCTTGCTGCGCACCACCGTGCAGGGGTCAGCCGACAGGAAAGAGTACTGCTGGAGGGGTTGCTCGCCGGTCTGGCCGGGCCGGGGCGCGCTGTCGAGGAAGAGGAGGTATGGCAGATCCAGGAACCGGGCGCAGACCGTTATCGGCTCCTCGGCGTGCTCCAGTCGTTCGATGTGCGGGACAGCACGGTCGATCACCCCTCCGCTGCTCCGCCACCTGACTGTCCGGCAGCGCGCCGTCGCCGCGAGCGTTGGGTCAGTTTGACATGCTCCGATTTGACGTCATCCGGAGGGGTGAGATATCCCCAGTTGAGCGCTCCCTCCTGGCGATAGGTCTTACCGAGAGTAATGGCGAGCTTGGCCTTCCCGAGCTCCCGGCCGAGATAGAAGGCATGAGTCGGCTCGTCGACACCCAGCTGGGCAAAGATCGCCTGAATGTCGGTGCCGCGGACAAACACCTCGTTGTTGAAGACCGTGATGGTCTCCCGGTCGGTGAAGATCCGGAAATTCGGGTCCCGTACCGCCGCGTGAAGCTCACGCAACTCGGTCTCGGCATACTCCAGAATCGCCGGGTCCTTGACCGTCACCAGGCGGTCATCTACTGCCTTCGGTACCGTGCGGTTCGCGACAGCGTAGTGCATCAGCCGCCGGGCGACATCGATCTCCCGAACCGCACCGCGAGCCCAGGGTATCACCTCCGTCGTCAACACCGCACGTACTCCCACTTCCTCGCAGATGGCCAGCAGCACCGCGTTGATTCCGGTGGAGTCGGCGCTGGTGAGCTCGGTGATGTTGCCTACGCCCATGAGCTGGGCGCTGTCCGGATAGCGACGGTGGATTTCGGCGTAGCGCTCCAGCGAAGCCATGAAACCGAATCCGATCGGCTCGATGACGGGATCGATCAGGTATCCCACGTTCCACCGCGCGAGCGCCTCGATGCTGGGACCGAGAGACTCCAGGCCCTCACCGAAATCGGGAATGACCACGACGCGGGTACTGCTCCCGCCCAGCTCGCGGGCGACCTCGAGGTTGGATCGGTTGACGCTGAGGACCAGCTCGGCGCCTGCCTCGACCGCCGTCTGGATCTCCACCGGATCGAAGCTGTCGATGCTGACCCGCATTCCTGCTGCGCGTAAGGTTCGAACGGCCGTGCCCAGCTCGGGGTATGGAACGCCGGGTGTGCATCCCACATCGATGATGTCGGCGCCGCTCGAGCGAAAGTACTCCGCGGCGGAACTCAGCTCCTCCAGCGACAGGCGGGGCGCATTGTTGATCTCGGCCAGGATTTCGATCGCATAGCGGCCGTAGTCGAGCGTGGCGCTGTTCTGGCCGAAATACCGGGGGAGCTCGCGAAGGTCTTTGGGCCCCTTTTCTACCCGCACGCCGAATTGTTCGCCCA
>DASPKB010000254.1:0-2143 GCA_035628315.1 Gemmatimonadales bacterium
GGTCCGCTGGTCGGTCCGGTGCTCGCCGCACAGTTCGGATACCTGCCAGGGACACTATGGATCGTCTTTGGCGTGGTGCTGGGCGGAGCCGTCCAGGACTTCATTATCCTCTTCGGCTCCATGCGGCGGGACGGCAAGTCACTCGGTCAGATGGCCAAGGAGGAAATCGGGCCGGTCACTGGCCTCCTGGCGATGGTTGCGGTGCTGGCCATCATGGTGATCCTGCTGGCCGTGCTGGCGCTCGTCGTCGTGAATGCGCTCAAGGACAGCCCCTGGGGGGTCTTTACTATCCTCTGCACCATTCCCATCGCCATCCTCATGGGCTTCTGGATGAAGGTCTGGCGACCGGGCCGCACCCTCGAGGCATCGGCGGCCGGCGTGGTGCTCCTGATGGTGGCGCTGGTGGCCGGCCGGCACGTCGCGGAATCGGCCGTTCTCGCCCCCTACTTCACGGCGTCGGGACTCACCATCGCCTACGGGATCATCGCCTACGGATTCATTGCCAGTGTCTTGCCGGTGTGGATGCTGCTCTGCCCTCGTGATTACCTCTCCACTTTCATGAAGATCGGAACCATCCTCCTGCTCGCTCTGGGGATAGTTCTCGTTCTGCCGCCGCTCCGGATGCCAGCCATTACCCAGTTCATCGATGGCACCGGACCGGTGTTCGCCGGCAAGCTGTTTCCTTTTGCGTTTATTACCATCGCGTGCGGCGCTATCAGCGGGTTCCATGCCCTGGTTGCTTCGGGCACGACCCCCAAGATGCTTACCCGGGAAAGCGATGCCCGGCTGATCGGTTACGGCGGGATGCTGATGGAGTCGTTCGTAGCGGTGATGGCGCTCTGCGCCGCCGCGCTGCTGGATCCCGGGATTTACTTCGCCATCAACTCACCGCTGAGTACCCTCGGCGGCAACGTTCATTCGGCCGTTGAAGTAATCCGCGGGTGGGGGTTCACCGTTACGCCGCAACAGATAGACGGTCTCGCTGCTGCGGTGGGGGAAAAGACTCTGCTCGGTCGCACGGGCGGCGCGCCATCTCTTGCGGTCGGCATGGCCCACATATTCAGCAGCGCATTCGGCGCAGGGCTGATGGCATTGTGGTATCACTTTGCCATCATGTTCGAGGCCCTGTTCATCTTGACGACGGTGGATACCGGGACCCGGGTCGGCCGCTTCATGCTCCAGGAGCTCGCCGGTCACGTGTGGCGGCCGCTCGGACGGACCTCCTGGTATCCCAGCTCGGTCCTCGCTTCGGGGCTGATCGTAGCCGGATGGGGATACTTCCTGGTGCAGGGTGTCATGGATCCACTCGGCGGGATCAACTCGCTCTGGCCGCTCTTCGGGATCAGCAATCAGCTCCTGGCCGCCGTGGCCCTGTGCGTCGGAACTACCATCCTCATCAAGAGTGGCAAGGCTAGATACGCCTGGGTGACTCTGCTGCCGCTGGCCTGGTTGCTGGCGGCCACGCTCACGGCCGGCTGGCAGAAAATCTTCGCGGCAGACCCTAGGCTCGGTTTTCTATCCCACGCCGATTCTGTGGCGGGCCAGATAGCCGCCGGTACTGTGGATGCCGCGCTGGGGAGCCGGCTCATCTTTAATGATCGGCTCGACGCGGTTGTCACGGCCGTCTTCATGATCGTTACGCTGTTGGTGCTCCTCGCCTCGGCGCGGGAGTGGGTGCTGATCCTCACGCGCCGCAAGCCGGCGAGAATCGAGGAGTCGCCGTTCGTGGAAACCGCATATGCTGGCTAGTCTCCTCCAGGCTCTTCGCCGCATTGCCGGCATGCCGGATTATCAGACCTACGTCACGCACCTGCGGCAATGCCATCCGGAGCAGATCGTGCCCACCGAACGGCAGTTCTACGAAGACTTCCTTCGCACCCGGTACGAAGGCGGTCCCACTCGCTGCTGCTGATTCGAGCCGCGTCTGCCCACCCGGTCGCCTCCGGCCGTTCTCGGACCCTCGGAGAGCTGCTTCAGCCAGGTTGTAAGCCACTTGCCTGTGCGCGATATCACCGCTGAGCTGTCGTTCGCAAGGAAATCGTACCCACCTCGTGCCAGGCTGGAGTCGGCATAGACCCGTTTCCGCCGTGCCTCCTCCCGGGCGTGCAGGAGGGCTGCGAGGCTCTCCTTGGTGCCGATCCAG
>DASPKB010000255.1:0-7249 GCA_035628315.1 Gemmatimonadales bacterium
AGAGGGCGTTGACGACCATGGCGAGAGACGCCAGAAGGAAGAGAACCGGCACGGCGGGATAGCCCCAGGTTCGATAGGGGCGTGCCAGATCGGGCCGGCTCCGCCGGAGAACGAAGACGGCTCCTACCGCCAAGGCATAGAACGGCCAGATACCAAGGATGAACTTGTCGGCGAGCTGCTGGAAATCATTCAGCAGGACGTAGATCACGCCCAGAGCGGTGGCCAGCCAGATGGCCACGGACGGACTCTGAAAGCGAGGCGATACCCGCGCAATGCTCTGGAAAAACAGGCCCCGGTCTGCCATGGCAAAGAAAATTCTGGGGCCGGTCATCATCGAGCCTATCAAGGTGCTGAAGCAGGAGAGCATGACGACTCCCGCAATCACTCCGCCGGCGTGGCGGCCCAGCAGCGGGATCCTCTCAGCCGCAGTGGCGGCGATCAAGGGAGACTGCGCCATCGCCGAGAGCGGCACCAGGTAGACATAGGCTACGTTCAAGAGCAAATAGATGACGAGAATGCCCAGGGTGCCCAGGATGAGGGCCATAGGCAGGGTTCGACCAGGATTCTTGACTTCGCCGCCCATGAACGAAAGGTCGGCCCATCCATCATAGGTCCACATGATGGCTATCAGGGCTGTACCGATGAGAGAAAGATTGATTCCCGTGCTCCAGGCTGGACTGAAGTGGGCGGTACTACCGTCGCCCGCGACGAAGGCCAGGACTACCAGCACCGCCAAAGCGGCGTACTTCGCGACAGTGGACAGGTTCATCAGGACCGCGGCCCGGTTGACGCCCACATAATTGAGCGCACCAACGGTCACGACCGCTCCAGCGGCAACCCAACGCACTTCCATTGGGGTGAGAGTGATGAAACGGCCGAGATACTCGGCAAATATGGTCGCGATGGCGCCGAGCGCCGAAGCCCGGATTACTGTGAGCTCGGACCAGCCAAAGAGGAAGGCCGGCAAGGGTCCGAATGCCTCCAGGATGTAGGCGAAGACGCCGCCTGAGCGGGGGAGCGCGCCGGCAAGCTCGGCGAGAGTCAGAGCGCCGAACAGAGCGATGACACCGCCGATAACCCAGGCAAGCAGCACCGGCCCGGGGTACTGCAGCCGTTCGGCAACGCTGGCAGGGACCCGGAAAATGCCGCTGCCAATGGTGGAGCCGATCAGGACGGCCACGGCACTCCAGAGGCCCAGATGCCGGGGCAGCCGTTCACCCCAGGCGTCGCGTTGCGGGAGCATGGCCAAATATATGGAACGCCAGCTATAATGGTTCGGACCTCAAGATCCCTAGCCGACTCGGATAAGCATGACTAGAAGGCAATCAGATGACCGGGGGCTGCTACGCCGCCTGTCCTGGACCGGGGCCGCCCTGGCCTTTGGTCTGATCGTGCTCGGCGGCATCGTGCGCATCACCGGTTCAGGCATGGGATGCGGGGACGACTGGCCCCTGTGCAACGGCGAGTGGTTCCCGCCGCTCGACCTGCCGACCTTGATCGAGATCGGCCACCGCTGGGCCGCGGCGCTGGTGAGCCTGGTAGTCCTGGGGATAACCGCCGTTGCCTGGCGATGTCACCGGCGAGAAAGGGCGATCAGAAATCCCGCCACGCTGGCCTCAGCGCTTCTGGTAGCTCAAGTGCTGTTGGGCGCAATCACCGTCAAGCTGGAGCTTCCCCCCTGGGTGGTCATCACCCACTTCGCCAACGCACTGGTGCTTTTGGCGGCGCTCCTCGTGACCGCTCTTCGGGCTACATCGAGCGGCCCGGTCCAATCTGCGGATCCAGAAGCAAGGCCCAGGAAACACCGGCTTCATGGATTCATCGTGGCCGCTGCCACCTTGGGCGCGGTGGTAATTCTTTTCGGAGCCCAGGTGGCCAACTTCAATGCCGGCCTGCTCTGTCTGGGCCTTCCACTATGTCAGGGCAGCCTGCTGCCCCCAGAGGCGCCCCTGGCATGGCTGCACTGGACTCATCGGGTGCTTGCATTTGCCTTTCTCGCACTGATCCTGGTACTCGCAGTCCGAACATTCCGGGCACCCGATCTGCGCGGAACGCCGCTTCGTCGGTGGGTATTCGTGGTACTTGGAATCACGCTGGCTCAGATCGGAGTGGGAGCGGTGATGGTGCTGCAGCTGCTCCCTGCGGAATATCGGGCCGCACATCTGTTGGTGGGAACCGCTCTCTGGTCCGCTCTGGTGGTGCTGGTGTTCCATTCCAACCGTACGCCGGTAACCACGGCGAGCAGTGCAAACCCAAAGCCGTTGCAGCAGCCGACCCTCGCGGCCGATCTCATCACCCTGACCAAGCCCCGCATCATCTCCCTCCTGCTGGTTACCACCGTAGCGCCGATGTTCATCACCCCGGCCGGTCTGCCGTCCGTAGGGCTGGTGCTCTGGGTTGTGGTGGGGGGATATCTGATGGCAGGCGGAGCCAATGCCATCAACATGTGGTTCGACCGGGACATCGATGACAAAATGAGTCGAACCCGGCTGCGTCCCATTCCGGCGGGACGGATTTCCCCAGGCGTGGGGCTCGCCTTCGGCATCGGCCTGGGGCTTGCTGCGTTTGCCGTCTTCTGGTATAACGCTACGCCCTTGAGCGCCTGGCTCGCCCTCGGTGGACTACTATTCTACGTCTTCATTTATACGATCTGGCTCAAGCGATCGAGTCCCCAGAACATCGTAATTGGCGGGGCGGCCGGTGCGTTTCCGCCCCTGGTCGGCTGGACTGCCGTGACCGGCGAGTTGGACCTGGCTGCAGTGTATCTGTTTGCGATCATCTTTTATTGGACGCCACCTCACTTCTGGGCTCTCGCTCTTATCAAGAAAACCGAGTACGCCAAGGCCGGAGTCCCCATGCTTCCGGTAGTACATGGAGAGCGGCGCACGAAGTTCGAGATGCTGGCCTATACTCTGATTCTGCTGCCGCTGACCATCATGCCGGCCTTCTTCGGCGCCCTCGGGGCCTTCTACGGAGTGGCGGCGCTACTTCTCGGGCTGATACTGCTGTGGTACTGCGTGCGCCTTCTCAGGGAAACCGTGTCGACTCCGATCGCCTGGCGGATGTATCGCTACAGCCTCCTCTACCTGGCACTGCTTTTCGTCGCCATGGGAGTTGACCGCGCAATGCCATTCGGCCATCGCCCGGAGCCTGCCAAGGTGATGATCCTGAATCACCCGGAGCGCGAGCTCGCGACCCCAGCCGGTGGCCACCAGCACTAAGCCCGCGCCGGCTACCTCTACCCGGCGTATCCCCGCACCGGGGCGGCTGGTCCGTCTCTGGCCCCGGGTGCGCGCGTACCGGGGCATGCTGGCGCTGGCGTCGGTGACGCTGGTGGGCAGCGCACTTCTCGGACTGGCGTTCCCGCTGATCGTGGGGTATCTGCTGGACGCCGCGTTCGTACGGCAGAGCCGGGAGGTCCTGGATCGCATCGCCATCGGCCTGGTGGTGCTCTTCACCGTCCAGGCGGTGCTGAACTACATCCAGACATACTTCCTGAGTGCGGTAGGAGAGCGGGTAGTGGCCGGGCTCCGGAAAGAGCTGTTCGCGAAATTGCTGGAGATGCCTCCGGGATTCTTCGCCGAGCGGCGAACCGGCGAGCTGACCAGCCGGCTGACGACGGATATCGGGCTACTTCAGGGAGTGCTCAGCCACCAGATCGCCGAGTTCTCCCGGCAGGTGTTGGCGCTGATCGGCGGCATCGCCCTGTTGACGCTCATGCAGCCGAGGCTGACCCTCACAGCGCTGGGTGTGGTCCCGCTGGTGATCGGCTCGGCTCTGTACTTCGGGCGGCGGCTTCGGCGGATGACCGTCGGCGTTCAGGACAAGGTAGCCGACGCCACGGCAGCCGCCGAGGAGGCTTTCTCTCAAATCCGTACGGTGCAGAGCTTCGTCCAGGAGCCGGCGGAGCGGCAGCGGTATGGCGACCGGATCGCTGCCAGCGTCAAAGCGGCGCTGGTTCGTGCCCAGCTCCGGGGAGTGTTCTTCGGAGTACTCACCTTCAGCACCTTCATCGGGATCGTCTTCGTCCTCTGGCAGGGCGGACTTCTGGTGCTCGAGGGGCAACTCACCCCCGGCGAGCTGGTCCAGTTCCTTCTGTATACCATCACGATAGCCGCCGCCATTGGAGCCCTGGCTTCGTTCTTCAGCAGTTATCAGGAGGCAGTTGGGGCCGCGGAACGGGTCTTCGAGATATTGGAAATGCACCCGGCTGTGGCCGATCCGGATTCGCCGGCTGTGCTTCCGGCTCCGGTCCGGGGTAGTGTCGACTTCGAGAACGTCTCGTTCCGCTACCAGCGGAGTCCCTCGCTGCCCTGGATTCTGGAAGACATCAACCTACACTGCGCACCCGGCGAAATTGTCGCGCTGGTTGGTCCATCCGGAGCGGGTAAGACCACATTGGTCTCGCTACTGCCCCGGTTCTGGGACGTGGACCGCGGTCGCGTTCTGCTCGACGGGATAGATGTCCGGAGCCTCCGGCTCGCCGACCTTCGGGCGGCAATCGGCATCGTCCCGCAGGACCCCGCGCTGTTCAGCGGAACAATCCGTGAAAACATTGCCTATGCCCGGCCGGGAGCCTCGCAGGCCGAAGTGGAGTCGGCCGCCCGGGCCGCGCATGCGCATGAGTTCATCGAGCGGCTGCCGCTGGGCTACGACACCGTAGTCGGTGAGCGCGGCGTGAAGCTATCAGGCGGACAGCGCCAGCGGATCGCGATTGCCCGGGCCATTCTAAAGAATCCGGCGGTGCTCATTCTCGACGAGGCCACCAGTAACCTGGACACCGAAAGCGAGCGGCTGATCGAAGACGCCCTGGGCAAGCTGCTGGTCGGACGCACCACCTTGATCATTGCCCACCGGCTCAGCACCGTACGGCGGGCAGACCGACTAGTGGTGCTGGATCATGGCCGTATCGTGGAAGAAGGCTCCCACGCCGAACTGCTCGCGGTGGGAGGTTTATACGCGCGACTGTACCAGCGGCAGTTTCGGGACGAGCCTGTCGGTTTGGAGATCAATGCTGGTTAGTACGTCAAAAAGAGCTGTTCCTGTCGCAGTGATGGGCGCAATGCTGGTCGCAGGATGCCGGTCGGACTCTTCGAAGCCCCCCACCAAATCTGCCGTCCCTCATCCCACTCCTGAAGAGTCGCCACCGGCTCCTGGCTATACTCTTCCGGAGCGGGTCACCTACGCCGAGCACGTCGCGCCGATTTTATACCAGCGCTGCTCGCAATGCCACCGCATCGGCGAGGCTGGACCGTTCCCCCTTATGAGCTACCGCGACGCAGCTCCGCGTGCCGCGCTGATCAAGGCGGTAACCGGTGCGCGCTACATGCCACCGTGGCCAGCAGACCCCGGGTACCGTCACTTCGCCAACGAGAACGTCCTCACAGATGAGCAGATCGCTTTGCTCGCCCGGTGGGCCGAACAGGGCGCGCCGCGCGGAGACGTCAAGAAGGAGCCGCGGCTGCCTCGGTTTCCCAAAGGGTCGCAGCTCGGCAAGCCCGATCTCGTGGTTCCGATGCCCACCGCCTACAATCTGCCGGGCGACGGCAAGGACAAATTCGTCACCGTGAAGCTCCCGTTCTCGATCCCGCAGGACACCTTTGTCCGAGCTATCGAGTTCGTGCCGGGCAACCGAAAGCTGCTGCACCACGTAAATGCCCACATGGTGAACTACGCCGAGGGGGCCAAGCGGAACCTGCTGAAGGGTCCCTGGTTTGCGGAACTGGAGCCGGGCCATACCGACACCCTCGGCCGGCTGGATATTCGAAACGACGACGGTACCGATGCTCAGGTAACGCTGTCGGTCACGAATTATCTGCCGGGCGCACTGCCGACCATGTACCCCTCGGGAATCGGTGGGTTTCGGATGAGCAAGCGTGGGTATCTGCTCATGCATCCCGTGCACTACGCACCCACGCTGGTGCCGGCCACCGACCGCTCACACTTCAACGTGTTCTTCGACTCGCTTCCGCCGAAGCGTCCGACCTACACCCTGCTCCTCGGGACGCTGGGCCGCTCCCCGGTGGTACCACCGCTGGTGATACCGGCGAACACGGTGCAGACCTTCCGAACCCAGTTCACCCTGCCGGCCGATATCTCGGTGCTGACGATCAACCCCCACATGCACCTGCTGGGGAAGAGCTTCCTGGCGTACGCGGTAAAGCCGACGGGCGATACCACCCCGCTGATCCGAATCAAGCGGTGGGACTTCCGCTGGCAGTACTTCTACACCTACGAGAAGATGCTGCACCTCCCGGGCGGCACGACGATCTACGCTGAGGCCACCTACGACAACACGTCGAACAACCCAAACAACCCCTTCAACCCGCCGCAGGAGGTTCGGGAACAGGGCGGCAGCATGCGGAGCACCGACGAAATGTTTCAGTGCATGATCACCATGATGCCCTATCAGCCGGGTGATGAGCACATTAACCTGGCACGGGACCGAACCTTAGAATTCTTCGTTCGCGCGCGGTGACGGCGCCACAGCTCATCCACGTGAAATGAAAGAACCCCCGCCTGACATTGGCAGGGGTTCTTTGTCAGACAGCGGCCGCTTGCCTAGTGCGCCACTTCGGCCAGGCGCAATGACACCCAGGCTGGATTGGGATCGTTCTCCGGGTAACCAGGCCCGAAGGTCACAATGCCTGCGATGTAGGTGCCGGCAGACAGCGCCAGGGCGCAGTGCTCCGGCTGATTGGCACCGGCGCCTCGGCCGAGGTCGTCACATGCGGCAACGTCAGCCGTTCCGTCCTCGCTCAGGACATAGAGCCCCAAATCCGCCTCACCCTCCCACCGCAAGACCGCGTCGAGCTCGCTGTCATGATCTACGGTGAACTTATACATCTGGCAGGGGAAGCCGCCTGCGCTTGGGCCGCAAGCTGTGGTGCCCCAGCCCGGTCCGTCGATCACGCCAAAGTGTCCGCCAAAATTGGGAAGCACTGGAGCCGTGGCCGGACTATTGGTGCCAGCCATCGCTACCGGCGTGGTGCTCACGGTGAACGGCACGTCGGTAGTCGTGGTCAAGGCGGTGGTCGGCAGATAATCAATGGCGATAGTTGTCGTTGGCGCGGTCGTCATGCCCGGGTACGGCAGGACTGTTGCGGTTCGGCCATCCTCTGAGATGCTGGTGACCGCCCCGTAGAGCGTGTCAGCGCCCACGACCCAAGACACCTCAGTACTCGCCGGGAAGATGTACGGGGCAGGGACGGTCAGGGTAGCCGGATCGCTGGGATTAGGACCGCTGAAT
>DASPKB010000256.1:0-2472 GCA_035628315.1 Gemmatimonadales bacterium
CAGCAGAATTTTCTCGTGACCGGCCGTGGATTTTACCGGGGTCGGCGGCGCTTCGGAAAAGCCTTCCTCCGGCTCAACCATCGGAAGGCAGATCCTGAACGTGGTACCCTTGTCGGGCTCACTGTCCACCCAGATATAACCTCCACTCTGGACCACGATCCCGTACACTGTCGCGAGTCCGAGTCCCGTGTTCTGGGTAGTAGGCTTGGTGGTAAAGAACGGCTCGAACAGCCGGGATTTTACCTCGGGGGTCATGCCCTGGCCGGTGTCATTCACGACCAGCATGACGTACCGTCCCGCGGGAATGTCAATTCCGATCAGACGGTAGGCGTAGCCTTCGGGAAGGTCGGCGTCGAGCGTCTCGATGGTCAGCCGGCCGCCACCCCGCATGGCGTCGCGCGCATTCAGCGCCAGGTTCATAACCACCTGCTCGAGCTGCCCGTAATCGGCCTCGACTGCGCCGAGATCGGCAGACAGCCGGGTGACCAGCCTGATATCCTCTCCGAGGAGAGGCCGCAGCATGCGCTCCATGCCCGAAACGACCTCGTTCAGGCTCAGCACGTGCCGGGCAACCAGCTGCTGCCGGCCGAAGCCGAGCAGCTGGCGGGTCAGGTGCATGGCTCGCTCTGCCGCCTTCCGGATTTCGTCGGCATCCGACCACCGGGGGTCGGTTCGCTCCAGCGTAGTCAGCAGGAAATCGCTGAAGCCCATGATGATCATCATCATGTTGTTGAAGTCGTGGGCGACTCCGCCGGCCAGGCGGCCCACGGCTTCCATCTTCTGGGCTTGCCTCACCTGCTCTTCGGCTCGCCGGCGCTCGGTCAGATCCTGGACATTCACCGCGTAATAGATCACCTGGCCGTCGGCATCCTTCACCGCGGTGGCATCCACCAGCGCGGGAAACACGATTCCGTTTTTCCGTACCCGCTCGGTCTCCCAGATCTGGTGACCGCGCGAGTCGAACAGCGGGTTCATGCGGGGAAAGTCCTGCGGTCCGGCCGACAGGTCGGCCATGGGCTTGCCCCTAAGCTCCTCCGCCGTCCAACCGTGCATGGCGGCAAAGGCGGGGTTCACGCTTTCAATGGTGCCGCCGTCGGCGCTGACGATGGCAACGCCCCATCCGGCATGCTCGAAAATCCGGGCCCAGCGCTGCAGCTCCTTCCCGACCTCCACCCGCTGGCTGATGTCCCGTCCCACACCGACGATGCCGGTGATTTCACCGTACGGCCCGTGCAGCGGCGACAAGGTGGTCTGCATGTGGCGAAGACCGTTGCGGGTCCTGAGAGTCCACTCGTAGGTGACCGTTTCTCCCGCCAGTGCGGCGAGATTGGCCCGCTCGTGCGCCGGGGCGTCGTCCGGCCCGACGATCTCCCGCGTCGTTCGGCCGATCAGCGAAGCCGGGTCGAAGCCTTCGCGTTCCAGCCACCGGCCAAACGCATCGACACACCGCTGGTCACGATCGAGACGAAAGACCACGTCATCAATGGATTCCACCAGATGGCGGAATCTTTCTTCGCTCGCGAGCAGTGCATGCTCTGCGTGGGTCCGGTCGGGCAGCTCCTGGGCGTAGCAGACCAGGCCGTTATTGGTCGAGGCGAGCCGGATGGAGAACCAGCGATTCATGGGAGGGAAGAACTCCTCCAGCTCCACCTCCGTACCCTGCGCGTGAGCCCGGAAGGCCTCCGCCTGGAGCCGGGTTCCTGCGAGAGTGGGGAGGAGATGCCAGATGTTCTGTCCCAGAATCTGGTGCCGGGGCAGCCCATATCGGGCCAGCACCGTGTGCGCCCGGGTGTTCACGTGGGTCACCCGCCACTCGTGATCGCAGCCGAGAAAGGCCTCCCGCATACCGTCGAGAATCTGGGAAGTGTGCCCGGCCATCGGGTTTTCCCGGAGCAGGACGGTCAGCCCTTCTTCCGAGGGGTAGGCGCGCACCTCGACCGAGCCACGGGTACCGGTATCCGGAACCTCGTGAACCACCGGCATCTGGTCCGCATAGGCGCGATGTAGGGCCCGGCCGAGGAAGGAATCCGCCAGGGCGGGGCGGTCCCAGATTACAGTGCCAAGAAGGTCGTTGGAGGGGGAGCCAAGGAGCCGGGTGAGCACCCGTTCGGCGTGGCGATTCAGGTAGGAAACCCGCCAATCATGATCCAGCGCGAAGACACCTTCGCCGATGCGCTCGAGCAGATCCAGCGGTTGAGCTGTCTTGAGCAACCGATTAGACCTTGCTGTGAAGGAGGCCGTTCCAAAGTAAGACCATGGCGGCCCGGCTGCCAAGCTTACATCGGCTGATCCTGGCTGGCGGTCACCTGCTCCGGCGAGGGTACGGGAAGGAGGGCCTGAGCCCGGCTGCTGATTTCATCGCCATACAGGGCGCGGTAGATCTCGACGTTCCGTTGGATGATGCGAACGTAGTCGCGAGTCTCGACAAAGGAGATCTGCTCGGCGAAGACCTCGGGATCGTCGACGCCGATG
>DASPKB010000257.1:0-2848 GCA_035628315.1 Gemmatimonadales bacterium
GCTGCTTCGCAATTATGGGTCGCTTCGACATGGGGGCGCTCGCACCGGATGCCAAGAGGTGAGGGGACACTTCTAGTCTCGGCCTACGGTACCGTGAATCTGAACGCGGCTGGCCATCAACTCGACTCAGCTGGTACCCACACCTCATCCAGAAGTAGGTATCGATAGAGATAGGTGAGGGTATTCAGCGCTTCCATGGGCTCATCGGCCTAGACTGGCGGGCTCCAGTGCTCACCATACTCACTGACCGGGTGAGTCGTCATGACTCTCGCCCCCCAGTCGGCTACGAGCACCTCGACGAAGGGCACTCCGGTGGGCAAAGCCCTAGACTGCCCGCGCTGTCCCGCGTCTCCTCGTAGCTTCTGGGCGCAAATCCGTTGGCCAAGTGGTGGCCATTCACGCGAAGAAATGCAGTGAAGCGTAAGAGGTTAAGACTTTTGCGTTGCTACCGATCTTTCGTGACGAGGTAGCGGGAAATCGGCATTGCAAGCAGGGGGTCGCCGGTTCGATCCCGGTCCGCTCCATATAAGAGAATACCCCGCCGGCCTTTAAGGCTGACGGGGTTACGTGTAATTACGAGCTTCGTCGAAATTGTGCGGAGTGATCCGCCCCTTTTCTCGCGTTAGCTCCAGCTTTCTCTTACCGACCGGTGTCGGCGCTGTCCACTCCGGTATTCACCGTATCGCCCTTGGACGTCACCGGCTGGCCCTGATCGGGACGAGTTCTCTCCACCCCGGGCCCCAGCGTAGACTGCCCGCTCGAGTCGGTCACCCCAGCTTCGGTCTGATTGCCTCTCACTGAATCGTGAACGGCGCGGGCGGTATCACTCGCTGCAGCAGCGCCGGTGTCATTTGACTGGTTGTTTCGCGCGCATGCCAGCGCCGCGACGAGCAGGGGAAGCACGGCATATCGGGTAAGCCATAGAACTCGCATTGGGACTCCAGATAGGAAGCAACATTCGGGAGGATGAGGCGCTGGAAGCTATAAAGCCTCGGAAGCTACCGAGCCCTCGAAGGACTGTAGAAATGGTCTCAAAACATCCTGATGTCGGTGCTTCAGGTCACCGGGTCACCCTTGACGATCTCTTGACCTGCAGTTCCCAAGGTAGGTTCGGAAGATACCGCGTGTATTCCCGCCAGACCTCAGGGAGGTCTCCATGTTGACCCACCATCGCACAACGATTCTATTCGGCTGGTGTATTGCTCTCGCCTCCTGCGACAGCACGCCCCCCGACACCACCGCGCCCACCGAGGAGTCGCCAGCGCTCAGTGCAGCAACAGCTGCTACCTCGAACACCTGGGTATCGAAGCGCCAGCTGCCGGCCCCTCCCGGAGGAAAAGCCGGCACGCTCAACGGCATCATCTATGTGATGGGAGGCCGAAACTCCTCCGGGCAGTCGTTGCCGACCCTGGCGTACAACCTATCCACCAACAGTTGGACCACCGTACGCCCATTACCGAGCGCCCGGGGTGGGGTCAACGGCGTAACCCCCCTCAAGGGAAAGCTGTTTGTGACCGGCGGGTCCAACAGTTCCGGCCAGCTGACGAGGACCTTGTTCATCTACGACCCCGCCACGAATACCTGGAGCAGGGGGGCCGATATGCCGCGGGCAGCCGGCTGCGGGATTCAGGGGGCGATCAAGGGGCAGCTCTACGTGTGGGCCGGATGCATTGGCAGCCCAGTTGTTCCAGAGGCGCATCGGTTCTTTCGGTACAATCCGCATACCAACAACTGGGTCACGTTAGCTCCGCCGCCGCGCCGGCACACCTTCGGCCCCTTCGGTGGCGCGCTGGGCGACAAGTTCTATATGGGAGGAGGCTGGTGGGACCACGCGCCCACCGGATTTATGTACGCCTACGATCCCGCTACCAACACCTGGGCCGAGCGAGCTAGCAATGGCCATACCTTCGGGGCGTACGCCGTGCTGGGTGGGAAGCTCTACGTGGCGGGGGGTGAGGATGATGCCCCCTTCGCAATCAACGATCTGAGCGTCTACGACCCTGTCTCCAATACCTGGGAGGCCAAGGCTCCGATGCCCACCAAGCGGAGCAACGCGATCGGAGCTGCTGCAGGCGGACGCTTCTTTGTGATGGGAGGCGGAGGAATTACCGATGACGGAGAAGACGAATTCGACAGATCGAGGTTGATGGAAGCCTACATCCCATAACCCGCTGGCCGAAGTCTGACGTTCGGTTGAGGGTGCCAGGCCGGAAACCGGCCTCGGCACCCTTTCCTGCCGCTTGACTGCCACTTGATTGGCTGCCGTAGACTCACGCGTCGATAAGCCCAAACATCTCTTATACAACACGCTTCAGGAAAGGACGGACCCATGAAGGGAGTTCTGTTCTGCTCGGCGGCGGTCCTCGGCGTAGCGGCCTGCAGCTCCGAGGGCAGCTTGTCCGAACCCAGTATCACCGCCGAGCCTTCCGCTGCTGCCGGCACCGGAGCCGCGGCGAACACCTGGACCATGCGATCGGCGTATGTGGCGGACTACGGCTTGTACGGAAGCTCTGCTGCACTGGCTCCCAATTCAGCCGGCGAGCCGGTGGTCTACCTTCTCGGCGCTACCGAAGAGGGATTCGACGTCGGGTATCCGGTGCGGGCCTACAACGCGGCGACCGACACCTGGACCGAGCATGCCTCGACTGTCGACGTGTGGCATTCAAACGGTGCGGCCAAGATCGGGAGCAAGATCTACATCTCGGGCGGAAAGACCGTCACGGATGACTTCAGCTACAGCCGACAGGCGTGGGCCTACGACTACGCCCGGGACCGCATGATCAGGCTGGCGGACATGCCCATCCGGAGTGCGGAGGGCGTCAGCGGGCGTCATCAACAACCGGCTCTA